>NZ_JALQDH010000050.1:0-2226 GCF_023631365.1 Caballeronia sp. INML2
GGTGTTTCGTGCCGCTGCCCCTCGCGTCCGGCAATCCGCGGTTCGCGGCGTTGCTGAGTGACCAGCGCTGACCGATGGGAGCGCAGGGTGACCAAAAGTTCCTCCATGCCCTTGGCATAGCACTTAAGCATGCGCTCGTTCGTCGTCTGCTCGAATTAGCGAGACGCCTCGAGCCACGGAGGCGCGGCGATACTCCGGCCCGGAATCGGCTTGCGGCCATGCGGCGAGTCGCCTATAACAGTTACGGGCCTCACCCAGCTTTGTCGCTGAACGAAGAACGGGAGCGAGACATGAACCTCGAGACCGTACGTGCTTTCATCATGACGCGTGGCGTCGATTTCGCGATCATGCTGGTCGGCGCCATCGCAGTGTGGATCGTCGGCCGCTGGCTCATCAATCTCGTCATTCGCGCGTTGCGGAAACTTCTTGCACGCAACGGCCGAGTCGATCCCACACTCGCGCACTACCTCGGCTCGATCCTCGGCGTCATTCTCAATCTGCTGCTCGTTCTTGCGATCCTTCAGATCTTCGGGGTTCAGACCACCTCCTTCGCTGCGCTGCTCGCTGGCCTGGGCCTCGCGATCGGCACCGCATGGGGAGGACTGTTGGCGCACTTTGCGGCGGGCGTGTTCATGCAGGTGTTACGGCCGTTCAAAGTGGGCGACTTCGTAACGGCCGGCGGCGTCACAGGCACCGTCACCGAACTCGGCCTGTTCGGCACGACGATCACCACGCCCGACAACGTCGCGGCGATTGTCGGCAACAACAAGATCTTTTCCGACACAATCCTGAACTTCAGCCTGCTGCCGCATCGGCGAGTCGAGCTGACCGCAAAAGTCGCGAATGGCGTCGATGTACTCGATGCAATCGCGCGATTAAAAGCTGCGGTCGCGCGAATCCCAAACGTCACAGAGTCGCCCGCGCCGGACGTCGAAGTGCTCTCCTTCACACCGGAAGGACCGCTACTCTGCGTGCGGCCGTACACCAACACAGAGAGCTACTGGCAGGTCTATTTCGACACCAATCGCGCGATCATAGCGACCTTCGAAGAAGCGGGATATCCTACGCCGGACACGCCCGTTGTACGGCGGGTGGCTCCGGATCCGCACATCACGCAAATGCCGCCGCTACCGCTGCACGGCGATCGCGCCGCCTAAGAGTGTCTCACGCGCCGAGCTCCCGGGACTGCCGGAAAGCTCCGACCGGTCGGTTAAGCACTACCTGGCCGATACCAGGTCTGACAGCACTCCCGTGCCTGCGCCCCAAGCCGTTCCATTCGTTGGTATCGTAGGCATTTCTCCCGTACCGGATCATGGTTTCGCCGCAATCCCTGCTGCGGCGAAACCTGGAACGCCGGGCAATGATGCCCAGACACAATCCAGCGCTGCAACGCAGCCAGAAAACTCCCATCACCCCGGCGAGGCGGCGCGTGCTGGCCATCGGCCTGGTTGTTCTGTCGGCCGCCTCCGGCTGGCTGATGATGCTCGTGGTCGAACCCGCTTTCCAGCGCACCATCGTGATGACCAGTGGCGCGGACAACGGCATTTATCGCGGCTTTGCGGATCGCTACGCGCCCATCTTAAAGCGTGCGGGTATCAAGCTGGATATACGCGGTTCTTCCGGCTCGGTGGAAAATTACGAACGATTGAGGGAGCCGAAGAGCGTCTACGACGTCGGTTTCATCCAGTCGGGAACCGTGAGTCCGAAAGAGACCGACAAACTGCAGACGATTGCCGCTGTGTCGTATGAACCCATCTGGGTGTTCTATCGTGGCGAGACTGCGGTTGACCAGCTCTCGCAATTGCGCGGCAAAAGAATTTCGATGGGCGTGCCCGGCAGTGGCCTGCTCAACGTCGCGCAGTTGCTGCTCGGCTATAGCGGCGTCACGAGCCAGAATTCCACACTACTGCAAATGGATGCGCCCGCGGCTTATCAGCGGCTCGAAACCGGGCAAATCGACGCTGCTTTCTTCATTGGGCGGCCGGACGCCGAGATGCAGAAGACGCTGCTGAACAGCAGTCTCAAGTTGATGAGTTTCTCGCAGGCCGATGCGCTGGTTCAAAAAATCCCGTCGCTTGCAAAAATCGTCTTACCGCGCGCATCTACGAGTGTCGCCGAAGACCTACCGCGCACCGACGTCACGCTGCTCGCGGCAACAGCGCTGCTCGTATCGAAAGACACAATGCATCCGGCGCTCATCTATTTGCTGCTCGACGCGGCGCGCAT
>NZ_JALQDH010000051.1:0-249 GCF_023631365.1 Caballeronia sp. INML2
ACATCGTCGCGAGCGTGACGACGATCGATTGCAAGCGAAACCATGCGATCAGCGCGCCGTTGACGAGGCCGATGCCGCCGCCGATCGCCAGAATCAGCGCGGCGCCGCCCCATTGTTCGACGGGCGATCCTTGCACGAAGCGCACGGCAAGTACGTTCGCGAGCGACACGACCGCCGAGGCCGACAGATCGAATCCGCCCGACAGCACGACGATGGTCTGCCCGATCGCCGCGAGCGCGAGTGTAGTTG
>NZ_JALQDH010000052.1:0-52472 GCF_023631365.1 Caballeronia sp. INML2
GACGCCGGCCGAAGCTCTGGACGGGTATCTGCAATCTGTTCAACAATCCAGTGTTGCGACGACCGGTTGAATCCGCCTTGACAGCCCTGGTCCGAATGCAGAATAACTCCCTCATGGCGCCGCTGCTGAAACGCGATGTCCAGCGCGTGCCACATTAGTGCGGTATCCAAAGGGTTCGACATCGCTCAACCAACGATGCGCCGGCTGAATACGTCAAGCACCACGGCCAGATAGAGAAACCCCTCGCCGGTCGGAATATAAGTGACATCGGCCACCCAAAGTATGTCCGGACCCTCAGCACTGAAGTGCCGGCGTACCCGGTCCGGCGCACGTCGTGGCCCCGCACGTTGCCGCGTAGTACGCGGCCAGCGCCGTCGGCTTGCCCCGAATAGAGCAGGCGTGCCATTGTGACATGGGCCAACCGGCTCGGTCCGCTTTCAAGAATCCGCATCCTTCGAGGATGCGGCTCCTGTCCCGCCGGGAGAATCAGGCCGCCGCGTGAGCGAGAATGTCGCGCTCGATTTTTAATTGCCGATTTTCGCGGCGCAGACGTGTGAACTCCTAACGCTCGGCCGTCGTCGGGCCATCGTGACGCACGCCGGCGTCCATGTCAGCCTGTGCTACCCCGTCGACTATTGTCTGCACGCTAGGTTCGAACGCCTGCGCCGACTCCTCAGCCGTTCGCTCCGCCTTCACCAGCTCGACCAGGTGAGCCCGGAACTCCGCCGGCTACGGTGTTCGATGCTTGCCCATTTGGCACCCCTCATCCAAAGGATAGGAGTCCGTTTTGGCGGGTCAATTTCACGTTCCGATAGTTCGGCATTATTAGGTAATGCTTCACGAGCAACGGCGCGGTGATGGTCACCCCTGCGTCCTGACGCCGCTTTTCACCCGCCCAGTAAGCCACTTTAAACCGAATGGAAAAAATTCTGCGAACCACTATTCTTTATGCGGGAGGCCGGCGGTTGAGAGGTATTCGAGCAGAAGGAGTTAACAAATTGATCACTAACATATTGCGCCGCGCGTCCAGGGCTACGTGGGTATCGGTTTTGCTGCTGACCACCGCTCCTCACGCCTACTCTGGCTCCGGGCAGAAAGAACCACCGGTCCGTGCCGCGCCAGCTGAGCACGACACCGCCTCCCAAGCCCAGGCTCGGGCGATTCTGATGAAAATGGCGGAGTTCCTTGGGGGGACGCCGAGCTTTCGTGTCGGTGTGCGCAGCGGGTACGACGCCGTGCAGCCGTCCGGGCAGAAAATCGAATTCGGCGAATACCGCACCGTTACGTTGAGCCGGCCGGATCGTATGCGCGTGGAAAGCGAGCGCAGCGATGGCGCAAAAACGCTCGTTGTGCTCACCGGGAAAGAGATCGTTCTGGTCGATCTCGCCAGCAAAGTCTATGCGACGGCGCCGCAACCTGGCAGTCTGGACGAGAGCATCGTGTATTTCGTCAAGGATCTCGGCATGCGCCTGCCGCTCGCGGCGCTCCTGTTGAACTCGCTGCCTGAAGAATTGCAAGCCCGGGTACGGTCGGTGGACTATGTGGAGAAGACGAGTATCTCCGGCACTGCGTCCTATCATTTAGCCGCGCGTACCGACACGGTGGATTTTCAGGTGTGGATAGCCGATGGCGACAAACCTCTGCTGCAGCGGATCGTACTAACTTACAGAAAGGCGGTGGGCCAGCCTCAGTTCTGGGCGGACTTTGTCGACTGGGATCTTGCGCCCCAGCTTAACGATGCGACATTCTCGGCACAGATTCCCGATGGCCTGCAAAAAGTCGCGTTCGCAGCGCAGCTTCCCCGTGCGTCGCCCACGGCTCGCCAGTCGTCTGCGAAGAAGGGGGCGAAATGATGAAAACCGGATCATGGGATCGTGTCGTCACGGCACTCGTCGCCGGAGTATTCGCGCTGGGCTTGATGAATCAAGCGGAGGCACGAGGCGAGAGAGGCGGTGGTGCTCGCGGTGGTGGTGGCGGCGACGGCGGCTTTTCCCGTGGCGGGGCGGCGTCGTCTGGAGGGTTGTCATCCGGCGGCACAACCGCGGCGCAAGGAGGCGCGAAGCGTGGTGGCGGCCAATCAGCGGCGGCCCAACAAACTCTGGCCTCGCGCCAAGCCACCGCAACTTCAACTTCAAGTGCGAATCAGAGTGCGCGCCAGAGTTCGGCGAGTTCGAGGCAGGCAACCTCCAGCCAAAATCAGGCTAACCGGCAGCAGAGCACGAGCGAGAACCAGGCGCAGCGCCAAGCTACGTCGAGTCAGAACCAGAACGCACGACAGACCGCGGCGGCTCAAACGACCAGCCAAAACCAGAGTGCGCGTCAATCCACCGCTAAGGAGATGCAAAACACGCGTGCTACGAACGTGACCAACGTGCAGAACAACTACTCGGGCGGTTGTTACGACTGCAACTCGGATTGGGACGGCGGTTCTGCGGCGGCCGGATTTGTGGCCGGGGCAATGGTGGTCGGTGCGGCCGCTGCCGCAACCACACCGCCGCCCGCAACCACCACCGTCGTCGCTGCGCCTGCGCCTGTCGCGCCGCCGTGCAACGTCGCCCCCATCGCCGTTAAGGACGTGCCGTACTATAAGTGTGGCGCGACGTGGTACGCGACGGGATATGGGAGCGGCGGCGTGGTGTACACGCAAGTTCCGCCACCGCCCGGATACTAGGCAGAACGTGCAGCAAGAACCGCCGCGCGAACTCATCGAGTTCGAGTGTCATAGTCTTGTTGCACGTGCGTCCGTTGACGCGATAGTCCTTCCAGGGCGAGGTGACGCCATGTTCGTCGAGCGCCACCAGACGTTGGTTGGAGATCCGCGACTCGGTGCGTGTAACGCGACAGATAGGCCAACACCGCTTTGGGCCCGGCAAAGGGGCGCTTGGCATACACCACCCGCTTCCATGCGCGCATTGACGCGAGCCACTTGGTAAAAGCAGCCACATCGTCGAGGTGCACGTATTCGCCGAAGAAGCGCAACTGGCCGCGGCGATAGGTGGGCCTCGAGTTCTGCGAGGAAGCGTCGCCGGAACAAACGCGAGTGCACGCGCACTGGAAGGAAGAAACCCGGCCTGCATGCGACCCACCGGTTTCCATCCGGAAGATGGTCAAATCTCGAACCGCACGTAAATAGTTGGCCTGGGTCTTCGGCGCGAGTCGGCGCATGCGCATGTTGTCCATGAGGACGTTCAACTTGCTCGGCCGCATGAACGCCACTGTCGCGAACACGCGGACGAAAAAAACCCGCCGAAACGGGTGAACCACCGTGGAGATCTGCTTCAGCTCAATTCCAATGGCGAAGAGGAAGGTTATCTCGTAAACGAAAAACGCAAACCGAAGATATATCGCTGGCATTTGAACGCTATTTTTAATCGCAGGATGCCGAACGAACACACATGTTGCTTTCGTCGCGGACAGTAACTCCAGGCGACGTGACCGCGCGTGTTGCTGTCGAGCGACAAACTTTACGACACGATAGATTCGGACACCCAATTGCGATTATCGTCGTATCGCGACAGCAACTTCTCCGCAGAGAGGACGGCGCGGTACGGGGTGACGTGAAGCGTTTAACGAAGACAGCCCACAACCCTGGAGTAGCAAATGAAGAAAACTCTCATTGCCGGTGCGGCGCTGGCTACCTTGGCCGGCTCGGCGCAGGCGCAAAGCAATGTCACGCTTTACGGTCTGATCGACGCAGGTCTGACTTACACGAACAGCCAGATCACCGGCACCGGAGCAGGAGGTCACAGCAACTGGCAGATGACGAGTGGCGGCGTACAGTACAGTCGTTGGGGGCTGCGCGGAGCGGAAGATCTCGGCGGCGGGTTGCAGGCGATCTTCACTCTGGAGAACGGCTTCAATCTGAACAACGGGCAGTTGTCGTCGGCCAATCGCATCTTCAACCGCTTGGCGTACGTCGGAGTGTCCAGCCGGGATTTTGGCTCACTGACCTTGGGACGTCAGACTGACGGCATGGTTGACTTCGTAGGGCCGCTCTCGTTGACCGGCACACAGTATGGCGGCACCCACTTCGCACATCCGTTCGACGTCGACAATTTGAACGACTCGTTCCAGATCAACAATTCGGTCAAATATCAAAGCCCGAATTTTGCCGGCTTCAGGATCGGGGCCTTGTATGGCTTCTCGAACCAGGCAGGTGGTTTCGCGAACAACCGTGCGTACAGTGTCGGCATGTCGTACATGTGGGGACCGTTGAACTTTGGCGCCGGGTATTTGCATCTGAACAACTCGGCCGGCACCCCGGCACAACTCAACACGAACGGCGCTGTCACCGATACGCTCGGGACCTCGTTATCAGGTCTTCTGACGCCGACCGCCGTGCCATTAGGTGCACTCGCTCGCCGGCAACAGACGTGGGGCGGAGGCGTCAACTACGCGTTCGGTCCGTTGGTCGCGGGCATCGTCTATACACAAACGAACCTGACCGAGCTGTTCCTCACTGGCTTCAATACCCACTTCCAGAACTATGAAGGAAACATCCGGTTCGCTTTGACACCAGCCGTTATGCTGGCGGCCGCCTACACATACTCACGGGCCGGAGGCAACGCCGGGAGTGGTGCTCCGCACTGGAATCAGGTGAGCGCGCTCGGGAACTACGCCTTCTCGAAACGCACGGACGTCTATATTCAAAGCACCTATCAAAGCGTAAGCGCGAGGGCTGGCAACCCGCTGGGAGTCGCCTGGATCAACGGTGTGAGTTCACCCGCATCGACATCGAATCAGATCGAGGCCACCGTCGGCGTGCGTCACCGTTTCTGATTGGAAGCTTCGGACCGGGGAAGTCGCGCTAAGGGTCAATTCGGGAACCGCCGATTCGAATCCGCAGCCGTAACTACGGCAAGCGCGACCTGAACCAGCATTGCCGGCAAAGGAGAAGGCCATGTCTCGCATGAAATTAGGAGTGCTTTTAGTGATCGGCCCGCAGCACCTTGTTGTGATGTGCGTCGACGATGCGGACGTCGGTTGCATCGGACTTTCTCACTAGTGTCACTCTAACGACATAAGAGACGCTGGTGATGACGATGTTGTCGGGCAACATAGGTGACAGCGCATGCACGTGCCAATTCACCCGCGGAGAAACAGGCCCGCCGGGATGATCTTTCCAGCAATTCGACGTTCCAGTAGAAGGCCGCCTGCGTGCTGCGTTTGCTGGCGATGCTGACGGTCTTCGTCTGAGCGCGGTCCTTGCAGGTCGCGTGCACCGTATGGAGCTTGGCCAGCATGAACGGGCCGAGCGAATGGGGCCTTGCCCCGTGGCCTTTTGTTTTGGGCGCCTGCATGGCGTTTTGTCACTTGCCGTCCAGCTGCTCGCAGGGGGGGTGGCCGTCAATCCACGGTTGCGAACCGTTGCTTCGCGGCCTCGAGAATGCGTCGGGTCACCCTCTTATCTGGAAGGAAATGCCGGGCTCGAAAGAGCCCTGAGCAGATGACGCACGATCGGCACCCGACGATTATGCGAAAGCCAAGTCGCTCACGATCCCCTGCTCAACTTGACGGCGGCTTTCTCCGCGGCCGTCTAAATTGCCTTTCCCTGTAGCCAAACCAAATGCCGACGAACCGCTTCAATCAGCCAGGTGGCGGAAGGCAGCCGGAGTCGAACCGACCAGAGAGTGTCTGACACCCCCTACCGGGTTTGAAGCCCGGCCGCACCACCGGATACGGATGCCTTCCTTCATGGACCCACGACAAAGCCAAGTCCGGCGAGAATCCGGGCGGGCGTCCGATTATAGCGGCGCATGTTCACCCGCTGCCATCGCCCGGATGCGAACGCGGCTGTCTTCGCCGCATCAGGCGATACACGCAATACAGTAACGCCGCCGCTGCGAGCACATCCACGACCGTCGCGCCATGCGATTCGAGCGCGAGCACCGCGACATGCAGTTGGCGCTCGAAGAGCGCGCCGCCCAGAAGCCAGAACGACGCCCACGCAACGATCCCCGCCGTATCCCAGAAGAAGAATGCGAGCACGGCGATCTGCGTCGTGCCCATCAACGGCGGGGTGACGAGTCCGAGTCCCGGCACGAACTTCGATACCGCGACGATAGGCGCGCCGTGGCGCTCGAACAACTCCCCCGTCGTGCGCATGCCGCTATCGACCGCATACGATCTGCGCGAGAGCGCCGCGACGAGCCGACGCCCGTAGATGCGTCCCGCCGAAAACCACACGCTGTCGCCGAGCAGCGCGCCGCACAACGCCGCGAACAGCACGTGCGCGAAGGACAGTCGCCCGCTCGCCACGGCGGAGCCCGCGAACACGAGCAACGGCGCGGACGGCAGCGGCACGCCAAGACGCGTCAGGAGGACGTTCGCGAACACGGCCGCGCTGCCCCACTGCACGATCGCCGACGGCGGAATCTGGATCAATCGGCACCTCTCGATCGCCGGCTGCGATGCACCAACCGAAACTTCATTCGGACCCGGACTCGACGAGCATCACCGGAACGTCTCCACATCCGGCGCTGCTCGCAATTTCGATGCCGCGCCAGGGCGAACCCTCGCCGTGATCGAACGCCATCGGATCGACGCGCCGGTCCGGCCTCAGCACGTTGAACGGCCACGACGGACGCCGCAAGCGTTCGTGCACGACCGATCCGAGCCAGATTGGCGCAGGCGGCGTGCCCTCGCCCTCGCGCACCGCATAATGCGTCGGCCAGAAGCGCAGTACGTCGCGCTCGTCGGCGCCGCGAGGCGAGCGCGCGAACACGAGCTTCGACGGCTCGCCGTTGTTCAGGCGCGGCAGCGCGGGCAGATCGATCGCGGGCGCATTCGGCAACATGACCGACATCACGCTCTTCAAGCTTACATGCGACACCTCCGTCCAGCCGCGCGATATCAGCTGTGCGCGAATCTGCTCGGGCGTCGCGGCCCATTGGACGGTGATCGGCTCGCGACGATCGCCCTCCATGCTCGCTCGATAGCACGAAAACGTGCGCCACACGGTATCGGTCCATTGGATCGGCGTGACGACGATGGTCGCAGGCGCCGCGCTGTGCGCTTCCGTGTCATCGCTCAGTTGCAGGGCGACGCTCGCGCAGATCACGGCCAGCACGGCAATCGGCATCAAGGGCCGCGGTTTCGGTTTGGCGGGATTGCGCCATACGGCCGTGAGCGCGATCAGAAAGACCCACACGGCCGCGAGCGCCGTGCTGCCCAGCGCATCGGAGATGGTGAAGCGGCCGAAATACAGCCCCGCTACGCCGACCGCCGTGACGATCGCGGAGGTCGCCGTCGCGATGAACACGCCCGTCAGCAAGCCCACGCGCCGCAGCAGGAGAAACGCGAGAAAGCCATAGATGACGACGGTTGCCGCCACATGGCTGCTCGGAAAGCGGTGCTCCGCCGGCGTGAAGGAAACGAGGATCGGCTCGTGCGCGGTGAAGCGGATCGCCGCGACCAGCAACTGCGAAAACGCCACGGCCACGACCCAGTACGTGACCGTGCGCCAGCGCCGCTCGAAGCTCATCCACACGATGACCATCGCGCCGAGCGCGAGCAGCGTGGGTGTGCTGCCGAGCGTCGCCGCGCCATCGAGAATCGAATCGGTCCAGGTCGAGCGGAACGATTGCAGCAGCCGATAGATCGACACATCCACCTGCACGATCGATGCGCCGCGCGCGACATTCGCCAGCACGGAGAAAAAGACAAAGGCGGAGGCGAGCAGCAGCACCGAGATCGTCACGATGAGGCCGGTCGCCGGATTGCCCGGATCGAGCGCGCGCGACACGAGCCGTGCCGGCAGGCCGCGGCCCGTTTGCGCCCATGCGAGCAGTTTCTCGCGGGACGCGATGGTCCAGCGCATCGCGTGCGACACGATGAGGCGCGAGAGATTGAACACGATCCATCCAAGCGCGGTGACGATGATCAGGATCACGACGAGCCTGATCGACACCGCGCCCGCCAGCTCGATCGACGCGCCGAATACGACGCCCGGCAGGATATGCGTCGGCGCCCAGACGAGCGCACTCAGGATGTTGACGGCGAGAAAACGCGCAGGCGTCATCCCCGCCACGCCCGCGACGACGGGCACGACGGCGCGCATCGGCGCGACGAAGCGCGCGAGCACGACGCTCTTCGCGCCGTGGGCATCGAAATACTTCCTGCCCGCGGCGAGCGCGCCCGGATGCGCGCGAAACGGCCACATCTGCGCGATCTTGTCCGCATAGCGCTGGCCGAACCAGAAGCTCGCGGCGTCCCCTGCGATGGCGCCCGCGATCGCGCAGACGAATACCCAGCCGAGATTCAGCGCGCCTGCGCCGACGAGCGCACCGGCGATGAACATCGCGGTGCTGCCCGGCACGAAGGTGCCGATGAACGCGACCGATTCGAGAAACGACGCGAGCAGCACCACGGCGAGCGCCCACTCGGGGTGGCCCGACAAGAGGTGCAACAGCTTGAAGTAGGAATGCTCCATCGTGATCGACAGGCGAAAGCGCAGCGGTGCGCAATCGTCAGACGGACTCGTGCCAGCGGCTATCGCTGCGCAACAGGTGAAGATCGCGGTGGAATCGAGTGTACCCAACGCGGTCGAAGAACTCCAAAATCTGTATCGCGCGTTTTCGGCCGAGCGCACTCGCGTCGCGGAAGGCGGCCGCGCCGAGCGCGCCGCCCTGCGCCTCGGCCTGCTGCGCGACGAGTTGCGCCAGTGCGCCGATCGACGCGCGGCAGTAGAACAGATCGCGCACGACCTGATACACGTCGCCGCGGCGTGCGAGTTTTTTGAGGAGCCTGCGCATCTCGTCCTCGCCGATGCCGTGCGCGCGGGCGAGATCGCGCACCCAGGGCGGTTCGAAACGCCCCTCTTCGAGCGATGCCAGCACCGCGCGCGCCAGTGCTTCTTCCCTTTCGTCGAGCGTCACCGCATGCGCCGGCAGATGCAGCCACGGCCCGCTCCTCGCAATCGTTGCGCTCGCCACGGCATCGTCGACGAGCGCGCGCCACAGCGCATCAGGCGCAAGCGGCGCGGCCATGCGGCGCAGGCGCGCGGCGTCGGGGCCCTGTTCGTCGGAGAAGCGTTCGTGGAATGCGGCGAGCGCGTCGAGAAGGCGCGTCTTCATGGCGTCCCAATGACGCGATGCAATATAAAGCGTGTCGTCATGCGTGGAAACGGCGCGCAGGCCTTCCGGCGTCATCGATCGTCCGCGGAGGTGCTCGATCAGCGAACGCGGCAAGCCATACGGCGCCTGCTCGAAGAGCGCATCGACGCGGCCCGTGTCGAGCATCGCGACGAGCGCATCGAGCCACGCGCGGCGTTGCGGCGTGCGGCGCTTGCGCGCGGGCGCGAACGGATCGAGCACGCGTCCGCCGCCCACCGTCCGGTTCGCCTGCGCATTGCGCACGATGAAGCGGTCGCCGGGCAGCGCGCAAACGGGCTGATCGAAGACGAGCTGCACGCGCGCGGTGTGCCCCGATGCAAGCGTGTCGGCTTCGAGCAGCGCGACATGCGCGACGCGATGCGTCGTGCCCAGATGCACATGCAAGGGCGCCCAATGCGTGAGCGTGAGCTGCGCGTCATCGAGCAAGGTCAGCTCGACATCGAGCCGCTCGGACGCACGCGCGAGCCGCGTATCGACGATCCAGTCGCCGCGCGCGAGCGCATCCTTGTCGATGCCCGCGAGATTGAGCGCGCAGCGCTCGCCCGCCCGCCCCGTCTGCGCCGCGCGATTCTGCGCGTGAATGCTGCGCACGCGCACAGGTGCACCGGACGCTTCCCGCGGCGCGAGCGCCATCGTGTCGCCGATGTTCACGCGGCCCGCGAAGACCGTGCCCGTCGCGATCGTGCCCTGCCCTGTCAACGTGAACACGCGATCGACCGCGAGCCGGAAAAAGCCGTCGTCGCGGCGCGTGCGCCAGTGCGCGGCGGCATCGCGAAGATAAGCGCTCAGTGCGGCGACGCCTTCGTCGTCGGCCTTCGTCGCATCGGTGTCGAACAAGGGCGCAGCGCGCAACGGGCCGTCCGCGAGCAGCGCTTCGATTTGCGCGTGCACGTCGCGCACGCGCGATGCCTCCGCGCGATCGCACTTGGTCACCGCGACCGCGCCCCGCGTCACGCCGAGCAGCTCGAGTATCGCGAGATGCTCGCGCGTTTGCGGCATCACGCCATCGTCGGCGGCGATCACGAGCAAGGCGAAGTCGATGCCGCACGCGCCCGCCGCCATCGTATGCACGAGCTTCTCGTGTCCGGGCACGTCGATGAAGCCGAGCACGCCGCCGTCGTTCAACGGCACATATGCGTAACCCAGTTCGATCGAGATGCCGCGCGCTTTCTCTTCCTTCAGGCGATCGGTGTCCACGCCCGACAGCGCCCGCACGAGCGTCGTCTTGCCGTGATCGATATGCCCCGCCGTGCCGACGATCATTCGCGTGCTTCCAGTTGGGCGACGAACGCGGCTTCGTCGGCCTCTTCGAGACAGCGCAGATCGAGCCGCAATGCGCCGTCCGCGATGCGCCCGAGCACCGGCCGCGGCAAGTCGCGCAGCCGCTTCTCGACGCGGTTGAGCGCACCGCCCGGCCGCTTGCCGCTCGCGAGCCGCACGCCGAGCCCGTAGCTCGGCAGGACATCGACAGGCAACGCGCCGCTGCCGATCTGGCTGAACATCGGTTCGGCGCCAACCGTGAATTCGTCGCCGACGAAGCCTTGCAGCGCAGGCTCGATGCGCTCGGCCGCGAGGCGCATGACATCGGCGGGACGTGTGAGAAGGCGCAATGTCGTGAGACGTTCGGCGAGCGTTTCGGGCGCGCGATACAGGCGCAACACCGCTTCGAGCGCGGCGAGCGTCAGCTTGCCGACGCGCAATGCGCGCTTCAGCGGATGTTTCTTGATCTTCGCGATCAGGTCGCGCCGCCCGACGATCAGCCCCGCCTGCGGCCCGCCCAGCAGCTTGTCGCCGCTGAAGGTGACGAGATCCGCGCCTGCCGCGACGGTCTCGCGCACCGTCGCTTCGCGCGGCAAGCCCCACTGCGCGAGATCGACGAGCGTGCCGCTGCCGAGATCCATCGCGACGGGCAGCCCGCGCGCCTTCGCGAGCGGCGCGAGTTCCGCGAGGGTCACTTCCTTCGTGAAGCCGCTCACCGCGTAGTTGCTGCAATGCACCTTCATCAGGAGCGCGGTCTTCGCGTTGATCGCTTCGTCGTAGTCTTTCAGATGCGTGCGATTCGTCGTGCCGACTTCGCGCAGCTTCGCGCCCGCGCGGCTCATGATGTCGGGAATGCGAAACGCGCCGCCGATCTCGACGAGCTCGCCGCGCGACACGATCACTTCCTTTCGCGATGCGAGCGCGGACAGCGTGAGCAATACGGCCGCCGCGTTGTTGTTCACGACAGTCGCGGCTTGCGCGCCCGTCAGTTCGCAGATCAGGCCGTTGATGAGATCGTCGCGATCGCCGCGCGCGCCCGTGTCCAGATCGAATTCGAGGTTGGCGGGCCGCGTGAGCATCTCGGCCACCGCGCGCACCGCTTCGTCGGGCAGGAGCGCGCGGCCGAGGTTGGTATGCAGCACCGTGCCCGTGAGATTGAAGACGCTGCGCACGCTGCTGCGCGCGCGCTTTGCGAGCCTCGCATCGACGGTGCGCGCGAGTTGCGCATCGCTCAAGGCGTCGACGGATGCGCGGCCTGCCTGCGCATCGGCGCGCCATGCGTCGAGCGTCTCGCGCAACACGGCGAGCGTCTGCGTGCGCCCGTATCCGGCGATCACCGCCTCGAATTCTGCCGATGCCAGCACGCGCTCCACCGATGGCACGCGGGCCATCAACGCGCGCAGTTCGCCGCCCTCGCCGCCTTTGACGTCGCTCATCGATCGTCTTCCGAATGTTCGGGCCACAGCCACGGATGGGGCGCCGCGCGCCGATAGCCGGCCTCGCCCATCAACAGGTCTAGGGTGAGGCTCGCGAGATCGTCGGCGTAGGGCTCGAAATCATAGGCCTTGTCCTGATAGCCGATCTTGCGGTACGTGCCGCATTCATCGCACGACTCCGCCTTGAGCGGCGCGCTCTTCGCCCGCGCGGACTTCTCGCTTTCGGGTTCGTCGCCGGTGCCCATCACGTGATAGGCGATGCCTTTGGTCGAATCGCAGTTCGTGCACTTGGCGCGGACCACGTGAAGCTCCGTCGCGCAGAGGCCGCATTGCGCGTAGCGATAGCCGTCATACGCGCCGCCCACACGCACGATGCTCGCCACCGGCACCGAACCGCAGACCGGGCATACCCCGGGCGTGTCGAGATAGGGCACGTCCTTCGTGTCGATGCGGCTCGCGAGATCGGTCCACACGACTTGCAGCGCGGCCGCGATGAACGGCGCCGCGGCCGGATCGATCTCGGCGAAGCGCAGCGCGAGGACGGCATCGGCCTGGCTGTCGAGCGCGGCGGCGTCCGTCGCGCGCAGGCGGCCGACGAGTTGCGTGAGCGCGGGCGTCAGCGCGCCCGCGGCCTCGATGCCGTCGAGCAGCATGAAGAGCACGTCTCGCCACGCGGGATCGCGTGCGTCCGTGAGCGCGGGGACGATGGGCATCGAATGACGCTGGTTCAGTTCGATCGATGCGCGCGAGGGCATCGGCGCGTTGAATCCGGCGAGCACGCGCTGCTGGGCATCGGCGAGCGCGGCCATCAGGCGCAGATAACCGGCGATGGGATTGCTCGCGTCGGCGAGTTGCACAAGGCGCGCGGCGCGCGCGGCGAATATCGTGGCGCGCTCCGGCATGCGCAAGCGCGGAATCGCCGAGGGATCGAGCGATTCGATTCTCGCGGCTTCGACTATGCGTTGAACCACGGAAGGTTTCCTCGCGGGGATGAGCGGTCGATCAAGGATATCAGCTAATTGGACAAGAAATGGACCGCGCCCCGCGCACACTGGCCCGCCGTCGCGACAGCCCTTTACTTCCCGATAATCTCCCTGAACCAGCGCGGATGATGCTTGCGCGCCCATCCATACGTGACCGTGCCGCGCGTCATCGCGCCGATCGATCCCTTCACCCACAGCGCGGCGTAGATATGAACGATGATCGACACGATCAGCACGAACGCCGTCGCCGCATGCACCACCGACGCGATGCGAATGACCGTGATCGGGAAATAAAACGCAAAGTACGCGCGCCATATCACGATCCCGCTCAAGAGCAGCAGCACGAGACTCGCGACCATCACGAAGAACAGCAGCTTCTGCCCCGCGTTGTACTTGCCGATCTCCGGCAAGCGATCCTCGCGATTGGTGAGCACGTCGTTCATCTGCTTCATCCACTGGACATCGTTGCGGTCCAGATAATTGTGATGCCAGAAGCGCAGCGCGAGGATCAGAAACGAGATGAACATCACGCAGCCGACGAACGGATGCAGAATGCGCGTCCACTGCCCGCCGCCGAAAATCGCGTAGAGCCATGACATCGACGGATGGAACATTGCGAGCCCGGAAAGCGCGAGCAGCACGAAGGTGATCGCGGTGATCCAGTGATTGGTGCGTTCGTTCGGCGTGTAGCGCACGATCAGACGATGGCCCTTCACGTCACGCAGTTCGCTATCGTGTTTCATCTTCACGCTCCTGTCCGCCTTCCCGGCGACGCCGCACCTCTTCCGCCTCGCGGTGCGCTTCCACTTCGTCTTCCTCGCTGACTTCGTTCGGGCCGATGCGCGTGTAATGGAAGAACCCCGCGAGCGCCGCGAGCGCGATGCCCGCCATCGCGAGCGGCTTGGTCACGCCCTTCCAGATCGACACGAGCGGGCTGATGTGCGGATCCTTCGCAAGGCCGTGATACAACTCCGGCTGATCCGCGTGGTGCAGCACGTACATGACGTGCGTGCCGCCCACGCCCGGCGGATCGTACAAACCGGCATTCGCAAAGCCCCGCTCTTTCAGGTCCTCCACGCGATCGGCCGCCTGCACCTGCATGTCCGCCTTGGTGCCGAACATGATCGCGCCGGTCGGGCACGTCTTTACGCACGCGGGCTCCTGCCCGACCGCGACGCGGTCCGAGCAGAGCGTGCATTTGTACACGCGATGATCTTCCTTGGAGAGCCGCGGAATGTTGAAGGGACATCCGGTGATGCAATAGCCGCAACCGATGCAGTTCTCCTCGTGAAAATCCACGATGCCGTTCGTGTACTGCACGATCGCGCCCGGCGACGGACACGCCTTCAGACACCCTGGATCCTCGCAATGCATGCAGCCGTCCTTGCGGATCAGCCACTCGAGGTCGCCCTTCGGATTCTCGTATTCGGTGAAGCGCATCACGGTCCACGAATGCTCCGTGAGGTCGCGCGGGTTGTCGTAGATGCCGGTCGTGTGACCGATGTCGTCGCGCAGATCGTTCCACTCCATGCACGCCGTCTGACACGCCTTGCAGCCGATGCACTTCGACACGTCGATGAGCTTCGCCACCGTCCCCGTGACCGGCTCGCGCACCTGCGTCTGCGGCGTGGTCGTCGCCGAGAGACGTTTGATATCGAGCGATTGCAGAGCCATCTCGTCCCCCTTATGCCTTCTCGACCTTCACGAGAAACGACTTGAACTCGGGCGTCTGCGAGTTCCCGTCGCCTACCGAAGGCGTGAGTGTGTTGACGAGATAGCCCGGCTGCGTGAGGCCCTTGAAGCCCCAGTGCAGCGGCAGGCCCACGGTGTGCACTTTCTTGCCCTCCACGGTCAGTGGCTTGATGCGTTTCGTAACGAGCGCCACCGCGACGATATGCCCGCGATTGCTCGACACCTTCACGCGATCCCCCGCGACGACGCCCACTTCCTTTGCATGCTCCTCGCCGATCTCCACGAACTGCTGCGGCTGCACGATCGCGTTCAGGCGCGCGTGCTTGGTCCAGTAGTGGAAGTGCTCGGTGAGCCGGTACGTGGTCGCCGTGTTCGGGAACTTGTCTGCCGTGCCGAACGCGGCGCGATCGTCCGCGAATACGCGCGCGGCCGGATTGCTCGTCACCGCCTTGTTGTCCGGGAAGAACGGGTTGTAGCCGAGCGGCGTCTCGAACGGCTCGTAATGCGCGGGGAACGGCCCTTCGTTCATGCCGTCGCGCGCGAAGAAACGCGCGACGCCTTCCGGATTCATGATGAAGGGGCTCATGCCCTTGTCCGGCGGCTCGTCGACCTTGAAGTCGGGGATGTCCGAGCCCGTCCATGCGCGCCCGTTCCACGCGACGAGCTTTCTCGACGGATCGAACGGCTTGCCGTTCACATCGCACGATGCGCGGTTGTACAGCACGCGCCGGTTCGCCGGCCACGCCCACGCCCAGCCGAGCGTCTGGCCGATGCCGGTCGGGTCGGAGTTGTCGCGCCGGCCCATCTGGTTGCCCGCCTGCGTCCATGAGCCGCAGAAGATCCAGCAGCCGCTCGCGGTCGAGCCGTCGTCGCGCAGTTGCGCAAAGCTCGCGAGCTGCTCGCCGCGTTTTGCGAGCACTTTCGTCTGATCGGCGGGATCGGTGACGTCGGCAAGCGCGCGGCCGTTGAACTCCATCGCGATCTCTTCGGGCGTCGGGCTCTCCGGGTCCGCATACGGCCAGGTCATCTTCAGGATCGGGTCGGGATACTTGCCGCCCTTTTCCTGATAGGCCTTTCGCATGCGCAGCCACAGACCCGACATGATCTCGAGATCGCTCCTCGCCTCGCCCGGCGGCGTCGTGCCCTGCCAGTGCCATTGCAGCACGCGCGACGAGCTCACGAGCGAGCCGCGCTCTTCCGCGAAGCAGCTTGTCGGCAGACGGAAAACTTCTGTCTGGATCTTCGATGCATCGACATCGTTGAATTCACCGTGGTTCTTCCAGAACTCCGACGTTTCCGTCGCGAGCGGATCCATGATGACGAGCCACTTCAGCTTCGACAGGCCAAGGCCGATCTTCGCCTTGTTCGGCGCGGCCGCGAGCGGATTGAAGCCCTGGCAGATATAGCCGTTCATCTTGCCCGCGGCCATCAGTTCGAAGACCTGCAGCATGTCGTAGGACTTGTCGAGCTTCGGCAGGTAGTCGAACCCGAAGTTGTTGTCGGCCGTCGCGTTGTCGCCCCACCACGACTTCATGAAGCTCACGTGGAACGCGCGGTAGTTCTTCCAGTAGCTCAACTGGTTCGGCCGCAGTGGCTGCGCCGCGCGTTTCTTGATGTACTCCTCGTACTCCTGTTCGCCTTCCATCGGCAAGGTCATGTAGCCGGGCAGCAGGTTCGACATCAGGCCGAGGTCCGTCAGGCCCTGAATGTTCGAATGCCCGCGCAGCGCATTCATGCCGCCGCCCGCAATGCCGATATTGCCGAGCAGAAGCTGCACCATCGCGCCCGTTCGGATCATCTGCGCGCCGACCGAGTGATGCGTCCAGCCGAGCGCATAGAGGATCGTGCCCGCGCGATTGGGCGCGGCGGTCGTCGCGAGCATCTCGCAGACCTTGAGGAACTTGTCGGTCGGAGTGCCGCAGACTTTCGTCACCATCTCCGGCGTGTAGGCGGCGTAGTGCTGCTTGAGCAGGTTGTAGACGCAGCGCGGATGCTGCAACGTCGGATCGGTCTTGACGTAACCGTCCTCGCCGCGCTCGTAGTCCCAGCTCGACTTGTCGTACTTGCGATGTTCGGCGTCGTAGCCCGAGAACACGCCGTCCTTGAACGCGAAGTCCTCGCGCACGATGAACGACATGTCCGTGTAGTTCTTCACGTACTCGTGCTGGATCTTGTCGTTCGTGAGCAGATAGTTGATGACGCCGCCCAGGAACGCGATGTCCGTGCCGGTGCGAATCGGCGCGTAGAAATCCGCGACCGATGCCGTGCGCGTGAAGCGCGGATCCACCACGATGAGCCGCGCACGACGATGCGCCTTTGCCTCGGTCACCCACTTGAAGCCGCACGGGTGCGCCTCGGCCGCATTGCCGCCCATCACGAGAATCAGGTCCGTGTTCTTGATGTCGACCCAATGGTTCGTCATCGCTCCACGGCCAAACGTCGGGGCAAGACCTGCCACCGTCGGGCCATGTCAGACACGCGCCTGATTATCGAATGCGAGCATCCCCCAACTGCGCACGGTCTTGTGCGTCAGATAGCCGACCTCGTTGCTCGCCGCCGACGCCGCGAGAAAGCCCGAAGTCAGCCACCGGTTGACCTTCTTGCCGTCGGGCGTCGTCTCGACGAAATTCGCGTCGCGATCTTCCTTGAGAAGCACGGCGATGCGGTCGAGCGCCTCGTCCCACGAGATGCGCTTCCACTCGTTCGACCCGGGCGCGCGATGCTCGGGATACAGCAGCCGGCTCGGGCTATGAATGAAGTCGATGAGCGAGGCGCCTTTCGGGCAGAGCGTGCCGCGATTGACGGGATGATCCGGATCGCCTTCGATATGGATGATGCTCGGCTTGGCGTTCTTGGCGTTGTCGCCCAGGCCGTACATAAGAATGCCGCACCCGACTGAACAGTACGGGCAGGTATTGCGCGTTTCCGTGGTGCGCGACAGTTTGTATTGCCGGACTTCGGCGAGCGCGGGTGCCGGAGAAAAGCCCATTGCCACCAGGCTCGAACCGGCCAGCGTGCTCGCGGAGACCTTCAGGAACTGTCGCCGTGACATCTGGAGCATGATTGCCCTCGGCGCGTCGTAAAGTGGTTTCACAAGTATATGGTGCACGATTACATCGCGCAGACAGGTTGACACGGTGTTTGCACCAATGCGCCCATTTGCCGCGCAAACCGCGCTCCTTCAGCAAGTCACGCGCCTGCGTCGGCATGCGCTGGAATGGAACGTGCTCGACGGGATGGACATCGCCGGGCATCCGCGCTCCATCACCGATTCGAGAGGTCGTCATGAGTTCCGTCTCCACGCAGAAGATCGAAGCGGCCGTGAAAAAAGACGCTTCCTGGGTCCTCGGCGCGCTCAAGCAGTTCTCGGAAAACCGCTGCGCCGCGATGGCCGCGAGCATCGCTTTCTACTCGGCGTTCTCGCTCGCGCCGACGCTCGTCATGGTCATCGCCGTCGCCGGCTGGGTGTTCGGGCCCGAAGCCGCGCGCGGGCAGCTCTTTCATCAGGTGAACGGACTCCTCGGCGATCAGGCGGCCGCCGGCGTGCAGAGCATCGTCGAGAATGCGCATCGCAGCGGCGGAACGGGCATCGCCGCGATCATTTCGTTCGTGCTGCTGGCGGTCGGCGCGTCGGCGACGTTTTCATCGCTTAATACGGCGCTCAACATCGTCTGGCCGATGAGCGGCGAGCAGCGCTCCAGCGTCATTGCGATGGTGCGCGTGCGGCTCGTATCGTTCGGGCTCGTGCTCGGCGTCGCGTTCCTGCTGATCGTCTCGCTCGTGCTCGACACCGCGATTCAGGCCGTCGGCATGTGGCTGTGGGCGAATTCGCCGTTCGTGATCATCGGCGATGTCGTGCAGCTCGCCGTCGGCCTCGCGATTCTCACGGTCGCGTTCGGCGCGTTGCTGAAGTTTTTGCCCGACGCGCCGGTGGAGTGGCGTGATGCGCTCGTGGGCGGGCTCGTCGCCGCGCTGCTGTTTTCGGCGGGCAAGAAACTCTTCGCGCTGTATCTCACGCACGCGGGTACGGCGAGCGCGTTCGGCGCGGCCGGATCGCTCGCGGTGCTCCTGATGTGGCTGTACTTCTCCGCCGCCGTGCTCTTGCTCGGCGCGGAGTTTTCGGCGGCGCGCGCGCGTCTGCACGATCCGCGCGGCGCGTGGGGACAACAGAACAACGGCCGCGTGCCGCCCGGAAGCCGCGCGAAGATCGGCTCGATGCTCGCCGCCTCGACGCGCACCGCGGGGCCGGTGACCGCCAGCGCGTCGACGGTTGCGCCGGTTACGCCAGCGAGCGCTCGCGCGGACGCGCCGGTCACAGCAGGCGCGCGTCGCGCGATCGGTGCGCGCGCCCAGCACGCGCAGCAACTGACGGGACAGGCGCGCAAGAAGGTATCCGCCGTGACGCGGGCGCTGGAGTTGTCGCGCAAGCTCGCGCGGGCGGAATCGACCGCCACGCGCGTCACCGCACACGCGATGGTCGGGGCGGGCCGCAAGGCGTCGCATGCCAACGCGGCGGTGCGGCGGCATCCGTGGCGCGCGGTGCTCGTTGCAGCCGGCGCGGGCATGGCGCTCGCGCTGTTGTCGCGGCGCGACGCTGCGCCGGCGGACGACGCAGACGTTCGAAACTGATCCTCTGACGGCGCAGCACCGCTGTCCATCGAATCCGAAAAATCGCGTGTCGAAAAAGCGCTTTGTTATTTGAAACGCGCGTAATCGAATATCGACGCTAAAAATCACAGATTCGAACGTGCGATTCGGCGCGGAACTTTTCCGAGGCCCGCCTGTCTCCCGAAATTCGCTTTGAGATCCCCGCAGACCCTTTACAGACGGGCATCCGACCAGACTGTGTGTTTTTCGAGACAGTCAATATTTTTTCGTTTCTTAAGTTACGAAACGTTGCGTTATTCTCTGCGCCGGCAACAACGATTAATCATTCGCGTGGAGAATTCGATGAAACGAATCGCACTGACGTCCCTCTCGCTGGCGCTTCTCGGCGCAGCAGGCGCGGCACAAGCACAAAGCAGCGTCACCCTCTATGGCGTGATCGATACCGGTCTCGCGTATGTGAGCCATGCCAACACTGATGGCGACCATCTCTTCGGCATGGTCAACGGCACGCTGTCCGGCCCGCGTTGGGGCTTGAAGGGTCAGGAAGACCTCGGCGGCGGCCTGAAGGCGATCTTCCAGTTGGAAAGCGGCTTCGATCCGGGCACGGGCCAGTCGAACCAGGGCGGTCGCCTGTTCGGCCGTCAAGCGTTCGTCGGTTTGAGCGGCAACCAGTGGGGTACGGTCACGTTGGGTCGTCAGTATGATCCGTCCGTCGACATGGTTCAGGGCCTCACGGGCGACAACTACTGGGGCGCAGCGTTCGCTACGCCGGGCGACGTCGACAACTACGACAACAGCCTGCGCGTGAGCAACGCCGTCAAGTACGTGTCGCCGGTGTTCGGTGGCTTCCAGTTCGAAGGCATCTACGGCTTCAGCAATCTGGCTGGCACGACCGGCCAGGGCCAGACCTGGGGCGGCGCAGCGACGTACGGCAACGGTCCGTTCTCGATCGCGGCCAGCTACCTGTACGTGAACAACCCGAGCGCAAACCGCGCGACCGGCTGGAACAGCCCGTCGTCGGATTCGCTGTTCAACACGGTGATCAACGCCGGCTACGATACGGCCCACGCGGTCGGAATCGCGCGCGGTGCTGGCCAGTACGTGTTCGGTGCGTTCACGGTCGGTGCTTCGTACAGCTTCGCGCAGTACAAGAACGACGGCAACTCGGCGTTCACGGAACAAGAGAAGTTCAACGTGGCCAACGGCTACGTGAACTTCCAGCTGACGCCGGCTACGCTGCTCGGCCTGGGCTACACGTACACGCACGCCAGCGGCGACACCTCGGCGAACTACCACCAGGTCAGCCTGGGTGCCGACTACTCGCTGTCGAAGCGCACCGACGTGTACGCTGTCGGCGCCTATCAGCACGCGAGCGGCACGCAGCGCAACGCTGACGGCACGACGCAAGACGCGCAAGCTTCGATCAGCGACTTCGGTTTTGCCAGCGGCCGCAACCACCAGGAACTGGTGCTCATCGGTCTGCGCCACAAGTTCTAAGAACAACCGACTGGCGCGGCACGCAAGTGCCGCGTCGGAGGATCGCAGTACCCTCGAACAGCCATCGGTTTTCCGATGGCTGTTTTTTTATGTGCTCGCGAATGTGACGTCAGAGTTGCGGCGCGTTGCCCTTTTCGACGTCTTCCGCGAGCGTCTGCGCGGGCGCGCCCGGGCAAGGCAGGTCCCCGATGACGAGCCGCGGCACCGTGCTGCGCGTTTCGCGCGGGCGCAGCGGCACGTTGTCGAGTTCGGTCCAGGAAGGGTTCGGAATCTCGCCGAAGAGCTGCCTCAGACGCTCGCCCCACGTCTTGTTGATCATCTGGTAGTAGGCGCTGTTGTTGTCGAGCGTGGCGAAGCGCGTGACGCGCAGCGAGTCCTTTTCATAGACCAGCAGGTCGAGCGGCAGACCGACCGAAAGATTCGAGCGCAATGTCGAATCCATCGAAATGAGCGCGCATTTCGCGGCTTCGTCGAGCGGCGATGTGGGCGTGATGACGCGGTCGATGATCGGCTTGCCGTACTTCGATTCGCCGATCTGAAAATACGGCGACACGCGCGTCGATTCGATGAAATTGCCCGCCGCATAAATCATGAAAAGACGCGGCGGCTGGCCGCAAATCTGTCCGCCGAGAATGAAGCTGCAATTGAAGTCGACGCTGAATTCCGCGAGCGACAGCGCATCGCGCCGATGCACCTCCCGCACCGCATCGCCGACGATGCGCGCCGCTTCCGCCATCGTCGGGACGCTGTAGAGCGTAGGCGCGGCGGGATCGGACGGCTCCGCGAGCAGATGCGTCACCGCCTGTGTCAGCGCAAGATTGCCGGCCGCGAGCAGGACGATCACGCGCTCTCCCGGCTGTTCGAAAACAACCATCTTGCGCGCGGCGCTTACGTGGTCCACGCCGGCGTTGGTGCGCGTGTCGGACAGGAACACGAGTCCCTCGTCCACGCACATGCCCACGCAATAAGTCATGTCGATCGATCCTGAAAAACGAGCAAACCCTCATTGTACTGAGCGCGACCGCGCGTCGCATCCGCCCGTTCACTGATCCCGGTGCGCATCGATCCCGATGTGCACCGAGAGCGTCTCCTCCTTGCCGCCCACGCGCGAGCCGCGCACCGGCGCCGCGGCCTCGTAGTCCCGGGCCACCGCGAGACGGCAATGACGCTCGCCCGCGAATGCGGCCTGCGTCGCGTCCACCGAGACCCAGCCGTGCTCCGCCCAGACATCGGTCCATGCGTGCGCGGCCACGGCCTCGGTCGCGCCCGCGTCGAAATAGCCGCTCACGCAGCGGGCGGGCACGCCTCGCGCCCGGCAGCACGCGAGCAGCAGATGCGCGAAATCGCGGGCATCGCCGAAGCCGCTCGCGAGCGCCTGCGCGGCCGTGCCCGCGGCATACGCCGGCTCGTTGCGATACTGCACGCTCTCGCCGATGCGCTCCGCCAGCGCGATGAGCGACGCCGGCGTATCGAGCGACGGCACGCGATGCGCGAGCGCGCGGATCGCGGCATCGGGCATCGTCAGCGGCGTCGCGCAGGTGAAATGCTCGAGCGGAATCGGTCCGGCTTCGTCGAACAGGCGGCCATCGGGCAACGCTTGCGTCACGACTTCGCCCGCCACGCTCACATGGATCTCACCGTGCGGCTTCGTCAGCACGAGCGTGTGCAACGCGTTGCCATACGCATCGCGCGCCGCATCGAGCTTGCCCGGCGCTGCGACACGCCAGTGCCGCACGAGCTGCGACGCGCCGCTTGCCGGCGTCACACGAAACTGCTGGATCGAATACGTGACCGGCGTGGCGTAGCGGTAGCGGATGTCGTGGCGTATGGTCAGCAGCATGATTCACGCAATGGGCAACATGAGGAAGGTGTGCATCACGCGCAGGCCGAGTTCATCGACGCGCTTCAGAAACTGCGTGAGCCACGCGTGCACGCCCGTCTCCAGAATCAGCCGGATGTCGGAGTACAGCACGTCCGCGCGCAGCTTGCCCGCGAAGCGCTCGCATTCCTTCGACGCATCCGTGCGCAGCTTCGCGAGCGTCTCGCAGACGCCGTCGAGCGATGCGAGCAGCGAGCGCGGCATCTGCTCGTTGAGAATCAGAAGTTCGACGACGCGCGTCGGCGTCACGACATCGCGATACACCTTGCGATAGATCTCGAGCGCCGACACGGAACTGAGAATCGACGTCCAGTAATAGAAGTCTTCGAGCTGGCGCGCCGCCTCGCGCGAGTTGGGCGTCGCATCGGCGAAGCGCACGTCGAGAATCCGCGCGGTGTTGTCCGCGCGCTCGAGATAGGTGCCGAGCTGCATGAAGAAGAACGCGTCGTCGCGCAGCGCGGTGCCCTGCATCACGCCGCGGCACAGATTGGAGCGGTACTTGACCCATTCGAACAGGGCATCCGGGCCCGTTTCGAGCTCCATGTTCGCGAGCCGCTGATTGAATTCGAGCCAGGTGAAGTTGATCGTTTCCCAGCCTTCCGTCGTGAGCGTGCCACGCACCGCGCGCGCGTTCTCGCGCGTCGCCTGCAGGCAGGACAGGATGCTCGACGGATTGCGCGCATCGGCGACCATGAAATGCAGCATGTCCTCGCGCGAGCGCGATCCCGGATGACGCTCGTCGAACATCTCCTCCAGCTCGGAAATCTTCAGCACCGAGCGTTGCCCGCGCGCCGCCTGCTCGGGCGTTTGCGGCAGGAGCGCGCCTTCCATGTCGATGTCGAGCATGCGCGCGGTGTTCTCCGCGCGTTCCATGTAGCGCGCCATCCAGAACAGGTGATCGGCAGTGCGGCTCAGCATGTGGTGATGTGCAGTGAGTTAGTCAATCGACCATCCACGTGTCCTTCGTCCCGCCGCCTTGCGACGAATTGACGACGAGCGAGCCTTCCCGCAGCGCGACGCGCGTGAGGCCGCCTGCGCACATCGACACCTCGCGGCCGGAAAGCACGAACGGCCGCAAGTCGATATGACGCGGCGCAATGCCCGCGTCCACGAACGTCGGACATGCGGAGAGCGCGAGCGTCGGCTGGGCGATATAGCCTTCGGGGCGCGCGAGAAGCAGCGCGCGGAACGCTTCGATCTCATCGTTCGTCGATGCCGGCCCGACGAGCATGCCGTAGCCGCCCGCGCCGTGCACTTCCTTGACGACGAGCTCCGGCAGATGCGCGAGCGTATAGGCGAGATCGTCCGCCTTGCGGCATTGATACGTCGGCACGTTGTTGAGAATCGGTTTCTCGCCGAGATAGAACTCGATCATGTCGGGCACGAACGGATAGATCGATTTGTCGTCGGCGATGCCGGTGCCCATCGCGTTCGCGAGCGTCACGCGGCCCGCGCGATACGACGTCAGCAAGCCCGGAATCCCGAGCGCCGAATCCGCGCGGAAGGCGAGCGGATCGAGAAAGTCGTCGTCCACGCGGCGATAGATCACGTCGACGCGGCGCGGCCCGTGCGTCGTGCGCATGAAGACGTAGTTGTCGTCAACGAAGAGATCCTTGCCTTCGACCAGTTCCACGCCCATTTGCTGCGCGAGGAACGTGTGCTCGAAATAGGCCGAGTTGTACATGCCGGGCGTCAGCACGACGACGGTTGGATCGTCGACGCCTTCGGGCGCGATAGAACGCAGCGTCTCGAGCAGCAAGTCGGGGTAATGCGCGACCGGCGCGACGCGATTCTGCACGAAGAGCTCGGGAAAGAGCCGCATCATCATCTTGCGGTTTTCGAGCATGTACGACACACCCGAGGGCACGCGCAGATTGTCTTCGAGCACGTAGAACTCGCCCGCCGCGCCGGCGCGCACGACATCGACGCCCGCGATATGCGCGTAGACGTCGAGCGGCACGTCCACGCCCTGCATCTCCGGCCGGTATTGCGCGTTCGTATAGACCTGCTCTGCGGGAATGCGCCCGGCGAGCACGATATCGCCGTTGTGATAGATGTCGTGCAGAAAGAAATTGAGCGCCTGCACGCGCTGCCGCAAGCCGGCTTCGAGCACGCGCCATTCGTCGCCGGGAATAATGCGCGGAATCATGTCGAAGGGAATGAGCCGCTCGGTGCCGGACAGATCGCCGTTCACCGCGAACGTGATGCCGACGCGCCGGAACAGCACGTCCGCCTCCGCGCGCTTGCGCGCGATCGTCTCAGGGCTCTGCATCGCGAGCCAGCGCGAAAACCGTGCGTAGTGACGGCGCACGGAGTCGTCCTGACGCATTTCATCGTAGATCTGCATCATTGCGTCCTTCGCGGTTTTTTCAGCGGCTTTTTCGAAGTATCGAACGAAAGCACCGGGCGCGTGCAGCTTTTTTCGCGCGCCGCGATGCTGCGGACTCGTTTGCGCTAGACTCCCGACTCATGCTCAACGTTTCATCCATGTCCGACGCGCTCGAAGACGAACCCGATTCCCTCGCCGACGCCCTGCTCGCGCGACTCGCGCGCCCGATCGTGTTCGTCGATCTGGAAACCACGGGCTCGAACGCAAACGAGGATCGCATCACCGAAATCGGCGTTGTCGAAGCGAGCACGGCCGGCATCGAGCGCTGGAGCGTGCTGGTCGATCCGGGCGTGCCGGTGCCGCCGTTCATCTCGCGCCTGACCGGCATCGAGGATTCAATGCTGCGCGGCCAGCCGAGCTTCGAATCGCTCGCGCCCGCGCTCGCCGAGCGCCTTCACGGCAAGCTCTTCGTCGCGCACAACGCGCGCTTCGACTACGGCTTTCTCAAGAACGAATTCCGGCGCGCGGGCATCGCGTTTCGCGCGGATACGCTGTGCACGGTGAGACTGTCGCGCGCGCTGTTTCCATCGGTCGAGCGGCATGGTCTCGATGCGCTCATCGCGCGGTTGAATCTCGCGCCGGAAGGACGCCATCGCGCGCTCGCCGATGCCGATCTCCTGTGGCAGTTCTGGCAGAAGATTCACGCGCTCTATCCGCAGGATCTCGTCGATGCCGCCATCAAGACGCTGGTCCGTCGCGCGAGCTTGCCCGCCGCGCTGCCCGAAGGCGCGCTCGACGCGCTGCCATCGACGCCCGGCGTCTACCTCTTTCACGGCGACGACGACGTCCCGCTCTATGTCGGCAAGAGCATCAACCTGAAACAGCGCGTCGCAGCCCATTTTTCGGGCGATCACAGGCTTCAGAAAGACTTGTCGATTTCACAGGCCATCAGGCGCATCGAATGCCGGGAGACGGTCGGAGAGCTCGGCGCGCTGCTGCTCGAAGCGAAGCTCGTGAAGGCATTGAAGCCGACGCACAACCGCTTGCTCAAGGGCGCCTCGGGCACGTGCGCGTGGCAATGGCTGCCGGGCGCGAGCGCGCCGACGCTCCTGAAGGCGAACCGGCGCGATCTGTCGCGCGAGGACCATCTCTTCGGCGTGTTCGCATCGCGGGCGAAGGCACTTGCATTCATGCGCCATATCGCCGACGAGCACACGCTCTGTCACGCGACGCTCGGACTCGAAAAAGCGCCGCTGTCGCGCGGTCGCGGCTGCTTCGGCTATCAGGTGAAACGCTGCCTCGGATCGTGTGCGGGAATCGAAGCACTTGCGGATCACGCGGCGCGCGCGCTCGCCGCAATCGAGCACGCACGCCTCGTGAAATGGCCGCATGAAGGGCCGATCGCCGTCGCCGAGCGCGACGAACAAACGGGCCGCGAGGCGTGGCACGTGATCGATCGATGGTGTTATGTCGGCACATGCGCGACGCGCGCCGACATCGCCCCGCTGCTCGCCGATGCAGTGGAAATGCGCCCTTTCGATGCCGACGTGTACAGCCTGATCGCGAAGCGTCTTGCAACCGGACAACTCACGTGGATCGCCTGCGATGCGCGGCCGGCGTTTCATCTCGTCGTTCAAGATGCGCCGGCGCGTGCAGTCGTCGCCACACAGCAGACGAAACGCGCGATGAAGCCGCGCGCCATCGCCGCCGATCAGTTCGCCCTGACGTTCTAGACGTTTCAGGCGATGCCGCCGTTCGCGCGCAGCACTTGCCCGTTGACCCAACCGGCATCCGGCCCGACGAGAAACGCGACGACCGACGCGATATCGTCCGGCTGACCGAGTCTTTCCAGCGGCGCCATCTTCGAGAACGTGGCGATCTGTTCGTCGGTCTTGCCGTCGAGGAAGAGCGACGTCGCCACCGGCCCCGGCGCGACCGCGTTCACCGTGATGCCGCGCCCGCGCAATTCCTTCGCGAACACATGCGTGAACGATTCGACCGCGGCCTTCGTCGCGTTGTAGATCGCATAGCCCGGCATGTTGAGCGCGAGCGTCGTGCTCGAAAAATTGACGATACGCCCGCCGCCGTTCATGCGCGCCGCCGCTTCGCGAAGCGTGTTGAACGTGCCGCGCACGTTGATGCCGAAGGTCTTGTCGTAGAGCGCGTCGCTCGTGTCGGCGAGTGGCGTGGTCGTCAGCACGCCGGCGTTGTTGATCAGCGCGTCGACCGGGCCGAGTTCCGCTTCGACGGTCTCGAACATACGGCGCACGTCGTCGGGTCTGGCAACATCCGCCTTCACCGCGATCGATGCGCTGCCTGCTTCGCGCAATTCGGCAACGAGCGCATCCGCTTCCTTCGCGCTCGCCGCATAGTTCACCGCAACCGCGAAGCCGTCGCGTGCGAGACGCCGTGCGATCTGCGCGCCGATGCCGCGCGACGCACCCGTGACGATGGCAACGCGCTTCGAATCGATCTGATTCATGATGTGCTCCCAAAGTAAGCTGTTCGATGGCAAGCATGATGAATCATTCCGTTTCCGCGATCATCGCGTGTGGCTTAGTATCATCGTTCCAGTTGCTTCAACAATCTCGAGCCCATGGATCGATTCCAGGAAATGCAGGTATTCGTGCGTATCGCGGAGCGGCACAGCTTCACGCAGGCCGCCGACGATTTGCAGATACCGCGTGCCACCGTCACCAATCTGATGAAGCGCATGGAAGAGCGGCTCGGCGCGCGCCTGCTCGAACGCACGACGCGCACGGTGCGCCTCACGCATGATGGCGAAGAGCACTATCGGCGTTGCGTGCGTCTGATCGCGGATCTCGAAGAAGCGGAAGGCTCGTTCAGACATGCGGAGCCGAAGGGCATGTTGCGTGTGAATCTGCAAGGCACGCTCGCGCGGCACTTCGTCATGCCGGGACTGCCTGCGTTTCTCGAACGGCATAAGCAGATCGAACTGCACATCGGAGAGGACGACAGACTCGTCGATCTCGTGCGCGAAGGCGTCGACTGCGTTTTGCGCGCGGGCACGTTGCAGGATTCGTCGATGATCGGCCGGCGCGTCGCGCTGCTCGAACAGGTGACCGTCGCGAGTCCCGCGTATCTCGCGCGTGAAGGCGTGCCGGACGATCTCGCAGCGCTCGCGTCGCATCGCGCGGTGAATTTCGTGTCGAGTGCGACGGGCCGCGCGCTGCCGCTGGAATTCACCGTCGATGAGCGTATCGAGACCATCGAATTGAGAGCGGCGATGTCGGTGTCGGGCGTCGAACTTTATACGCAAGCGGCTATCGCGGGGCTCGGCATCGTTCAGGTGCCGCGCTATCACATCGACGATGCGCTCGCCCATGGCCGCCTGCAAGTCGTGCTCCCAGACCTTGCCCCTCCACCGATGCCGGTCTCCGTGCTCTATCCGCATAACCGTCAGCTCTCCGCGCGCGTACGGGTTTTCGCGGATTGGTTGGGCGAGATCTTCGCTCCATTCAACGTGCGCGGCTGATCAAAACCGCGAAAGCAAAAGAGGCCAGCATCCCGATGAAGGGAAGCTGGCCTCTTTTTCATCGCGCTTCGATTTCGCCAACGAAACCGAAGCCACAACGCCGGCTGACGAAACTTAAGCCGCGGCGTCCTTCAGCTTCTTCAGCGCGCGCGCCTTGATGCGAACGCTTGCCGGCTTGGCCGGGAACCAGCGCTCCTCACCCGTGAACGGGTCCTTGCCGAAGCGCTTCTTCTTAGCCGGCACGGCTTGCGCGGAGATCTTCAGCAGACCCGACAGCGTGAATTCGCCAGCGCCCTTCTTGTGGATCGAACCGAGGATGGTGTCTTCCAGCGCGACCAGCACGGCCTTCACCGCCTTCAGGTCGACGGCGGCGCGGTCTGCAAGGTGCGTCGCGAGCGATGCCTTCGTGAACGTATCCTTGATCGGCGAGGGAGCGCCCGTGGTCTTCTTCGCGGCTACTTTCTTCGCGGCAACCTTCGGTGCTGCAGCTTTCTTCGCCGGTGCGGCGGCGGTCTTCGCCGTGGCCTTCTTGGCCGGGACCTTCTTTGCAGCGGTTTTAGCGGAAGTCGGCATGTTTCTCCTACCTGTTTTTTGGTCAGTGATATTCGAATACGTTCGCACCGATGCGTTCGTATCACGCCGGATTCTACATAGGCCAAGCGAGTTCGTGCGAGTCTTTTGCGCTTTTGTATCGTTTTTATAGGGGTTTTTCGTGGCGCGGCGCTGACACGTGCGTCATGAAGGCATCGTTTGCGATGTGCTTCGCTGCGTTTGCGTTGCACACGTCATGCGTTTTAGCGCTGCATGGACGATGCAAACGCACGATGCGCGATATGCGCGATGAGCGGATAGTGATCGGAAGCGATGCGCGACAGCCGTGTGCGATGCACGTCGACACGCATGAGGCGCTCGCCCGGATGCACCCAGATGCGATCGAGCGCGAAGAGCGGATAGCGCGTCGGAAAGGTGCGCAACGCACTCGCGCGATGAAAGTGCGTGACGAGACGCCGCAATGTCCGGCCATACACGAACCATTCGTTCAGATCGCCGAGCAGGATCACGGGCAGCGCGGGGGTATCGAAGTTCTGCAACACCAGCTCCACTTGCGCACGCCTTTCGCTGGATGCAAGTCCGAGATGCGTCGCGACTACACGCCATAGTTCGCCGCCGCAGTCGATGTCGGCGTCGAGCGCGCCGCGCGGCTCGCGGCTTCTGAACGACAGATCGAGTGTACGCACCGCGCGCACCGGATAGCGGGTGAGCACCGCGTTGCCGTAACGGCGCTCGGGCGTGTCGAGCGTCGGGCCGGCGACAGCATGCAGGTTCGTCATGCGTTGCAGCACATCGAGCACATCGGGTGAGCCGTTGCCGCCGAGCGGCACTTCCTGCAACGCGAAGATGTCCGCATCGATCTCGGCGAGCACCTCGCCGATGCGCTCCGGCGCGAACTTGCCGTCGATGCCTATCGCGCCATGCAAGTTATACGTCGCGATACGCAACTCGCGAGCGCGGGTGTCGGCCAGGTCTTCGTTTTCTATTCCGGCTTCGTGCATCAGCGTCATTGGTTGACCTCATCGGGACGCTCGTTTCTCGACGATGCGCGCGCCGCCGCATCGCGCGGCATGGTGCCGTTCTCGCGCAGTTCGCTCGCGCGTCTGGCCTCGTCGCTTGCGCGCGGCTTGTCGGCATCGCCCGGCGCGCCTTCGTGCGTTTCCTGACGATCCGCGCGGCCGAGAAAGCGCTGCAACAGCAGCGACACGCCGATCAAGGTCGCGCCGATGCCGATCAGCACCGCGAACGAGCCGATCGTCGGCCGATGCAACGAAGCGACGAGCTGATGCGCGAACGCAACCGTCAGAAAGATGCCCGGCCCCATGCCGAGCATCGTGCCGATCATGAAATCGCGCATGCGGATATGCGATGCGCCCGCGACGAGATTGACGATCGAAAACGGCGCGACCGGCAAGAGCCGCAACACGACGACCGCGACGATGCCGCGCTTCGCGACGCGTTCGGACAGCCGGTTCACGCGCGCGCCCGCCAGCTTGCGCACCGCATCGCGCCCGAGCCAGTTGCCGAGCGAATACGAAATGGCGGCCGCGGCCATCGTGCCCAAGAACGCGTACATGCCGCCCCATGACGCGCCGAAGACGATGCCCGTAGCCGCGATGAGCAGCGTGATCGGCACCGAGACGACCGCGGCGACGACATAGCAGAGGACGATCCACAGCGGCGCGAACGGCAACGCGTCGATATGGCGCGTCGCGTTCGTGAGCGACTTCAGGTTCGCGTAATCGCCGAGCGGCGTCCAGTGCCACAGCGCCGCGAAGAGCACGATCATCAGCGCGAACCCGCCGAGCAGCGCAAAGCGTCCGATGAGCGGGCGCGTCCGCTCCGCGGGCACGAACTGATCGACGAGTTCGTCGGCGGCGATCGGCGTTTCGGGATCGATCAGCGCTTCGGGCGGAATCAGTTGATCGAGTTCGGGCGATACTTGCGGGTCGAGCGGCACCAGCGTGCGATGCGCGTCGCGCTCGCGCAGCAGCGCCTGAATCGCGGCGTTCATGCCGCCGCGTGCGTCGCGCTCGCGCACGATATCCGCGATCTCGCAGCCGAGATGCTCCGCGAGCAGCGTGTCGCGCATCGTCGCGATCGCGCGGCGGATGCGCGCGTCGGCGCCCGCGTCGATCGACACGTTGCACTCGCTGTCGAGCACCATCGAGCGATTGTTCAGGTTGGCCGAGCCGACGATCAGCAATTCATCGTCGACGATCATCAGCTTGCTGTGCACGTTGACGATCTGGTCGCCCAGATTCGGCACGCTCGGGCACAGCAGGCGATAGCGGCCGTGCGTATCGGCACGCTTGAGCAGCGTATGCAGGCGCGCACGCAGCACGCCCATCGTCACTTCCTGCAGCCAGCCACTCTGATTGCGCGGCACGACGATGGCAAGATCGGGGCCATCGTCGCGCGCGAGCGAATCGGCGAGCGCCGCGCCGACGGTGCCCGATGTGAAGTACTGGTTCTCGATATAGATGCTGCGCCGCGCCCGCGCGATGGCGTCGAGATACTGCGTGCGAATCTGCTGCACCGGTGGGCGGCCGAGATAGTCGGGCTCGGTGAGGGAGATGGCGATATCGACGTCCTCGAGATCGACACGTCGCGAAGGCGGCCACGGGTCCTGGGCAAGCGCGGCGCGATGCGCGCGGATCGCGAGTCGCTTGTCGCATGCGCGCGTCCATCGTTCGCGTGCGAGCAGGCCGATCTCGCGCGCGGCGTCGCCGTCGAACATCGTGTGGACGTCGTGGAACGGCTGATACGCCGCGCCGTTCGCATCGCGGCGCAGCGGCTCGTCCGGGGCGTGCGCGGTGGTATCCCAGCGCGAGCGCGTGAGATCGAGACCGCCGACGAACGCAAGGCGATCGTCGATCACGACGATCTTCTGATGCTGCGAGCCGCCGAGCGGATGCTTGCCGTCCATCTGGAACGCGATGCGCCGGTTCGTGCGCCAGCCCATCTTGTAGACCGGCAGCCACTCGCGCTCGAATGCATAGAGCATCGCGAAATCCCACGCGAGTATGTAGATGCGCAGCCGCCGCTTGTCGCCAGCAAGCGCGTGGAGAAAATCGCCGAGCGCTTCGGGATAGCCGTCGTCGGCGCCTTCGGGCGTGAGCTTCATGCGGCTGTCGATGTCCCAGCCGAGGATGAACACCGTGCGTTCGGCGCGCGTGAGCGCCTCGCGCAGCACGCGAAAATAATCCGCGCCGTCGATGAGCAGGCTGAAGCGATCTGCGTGACGCACGCTCGCGCAATTGCGTCCCGGCTGGAAAAACGGCTCGTCGTGGTTTGCGTGGGTCATCTGCTGTTTACAGCACTCCCGGCGAAATGACTTTCGTTTTGCAAGCACCATGCCCGCCGCGCGACGCGGTGATACGCTTCGTTGCATTTGCCGATTCCGGAGCGACCTGCGCGATGAACGATAACGAAGTCACCCATCAGGACGACGAGCGCGCAGGACTCGTTGCGCTCGCGGCGGCATCGGTCGTCGTGGGCGCGGCGACGGGCGCGATCGGCGTGCTCTTTCGCTTCGCCCTCGAACGCGCCGATACATGGCGCAACGCGTTCGTTGCGTGGGCGCACGCGGGACACGATGCGGCGATCGTGCTCGTCGTGCTCGCTGCATCGGCCGCCGCCGCGCTCGCCGCGTGGCTCGTCGCGCGCTACGCGCCGATGGCGAGCGGCAGCGGCATTCCCCATGTCGAAGCGGTGCTGCACGGCAAAGTGCCGCCCGCGCCGCTCGTGCTCGTTCCGATCAAGTTCGTGGGCGGCGTGCTCGCCATTGGCGCGGGGCTCGCGCTCGGCCGCGAAGGCCCGACGGTGCAGATGGGCGCATCGATCGCGCATGCCGTCGGCAGGTTCTTCAGGCGCAACGTGGGCGATTGCCGGGTGCTGCTCGCGGCCGGCGCGGGCGCCGGGCTTGCGACCGCATTCAATGCGCCGATCGCGGGCGCCGTATTCGTGCTCGAAGAACTGACGCGCCGTTTCGATACCCGCACGGCGGTCGCGGCGCTCGGCGCATCGGCGAGCGCGATCGCAATGGCGCGTCTGCTGCATGGCGACTTCCCCGACTTTCACGTCCCGCCGCAACCATTCCCCGGCTTCGAAATGAGCGGCGCGCATCTCGTGCTCGGCGCGCTGCTGGGACTGCTGGGCGCGGCGTATAGCCGTCTCATCGTCTGGACGCTCGACGCCGCCGAATCGGTCGCGCCGTCCGGCTCGGTGAAGCACGCGACCATGCGCGCGGCGACGATCGGCGCGGCGGTCGGTCTGCTCGCCTGGTTCGCGCCGGACCTCGCCGGCGGCGGCGACGCGCTGACCGAGCGCGCGCTTCTCGGCACCGGCACCCTGGCGGGCGTGACGGCGATGTTCGCGTTGCGCTTCATACTCGGCCCGGTGTCGTACGCGGCGGGCGCACCCGGCGGCATCTTCGCGCCGATGCTCGTGCTCGGTGCGCAGACGGGCCTTCTGTTCGGCCGCGTCTGTCTCGACTGGTTCCCCGGCATGGCACCCGCCGCCGGCGACACGAGCACGTTCGCGGTGGTCGGCATGGCGGCTTTCTTCGTCGCGGTGGTGCGCGCGCCGGTCACGGGCATCGTGCTCGTCACCGAGATGACGGCGAGCTTCACCCTGCTCCTGCCGATGCTCACCGCCTGCTTCACCGCGATGGTCGTGCCGATGCTCCTGCGCGTGCCGCCGATCTACGATTCGCTCGGCGAGCGTGCCGCGACCAGACGCTAGCGCCCGCGTCCTGCATGCGCGGGACGGTTGCGGTAGTCTCGTCGATGAACGTTCGTTGCGCCGCGTTTCACGCACGAAGCGCGGCGCCTTCCGACTTCATTAACGAGGACAGGCAATGGAATATCGACATCTCGGTGCTTCGGGCTTCAAGGTTCCAGTATTGAGCTTCGGGACCGGCACCTTTGGCGGCAAGGGCGAATTCTTTCAGGCATGGGGCGAAACCGACGTGAGCGAGGCGCGCAAGCTCGTCGACATCTGTCTCGATGCGGGCGTCACGATGTTCGACACCGCGGACATCTACTCGCGCGGCGCATCGGAATCGATACTCGGCGAAGCGCTCAAGGGCCGGCGCGACAAGGTCATCGTCTCGACCAAGGCCACGTTCCGTTTCGACCAGGACGATCCGAACGCGGTCGGATCGTCGCGCTTTCATCTCATCCAGGCAGTGAACGCGGCGCTCCAGCGCCTGCAGACGGATTACATCGACGTGTTCCAGTTGCACGGCTTCGATGCGAAGACGCCTGTCGAGGAAACGCTTTCCACACTCGACGATCTCGTGCGCGCGGGCAAGATCCGCTATACGGGCGTGTCGAATTTCTCGGGCTGGCATCTACAGAAATCGCTCGACGTGGCGGACCGCTACGGCTATCCGCGCTATGTCGCGAATCAGACGTATTACTCGCTCATCGGCCGCGATTACGAATGGGAGCTGATGCCACTCGGGCTCGATCAGGGCGTCGGTGCGATCGTGTGGAGCCCGCTCGGATGGGGACGGCTCACCGGCAAGATCCGTCGCGGCCAGCCGCTGCCCGCGACGAGCCGCCTGCACAAGACCGCCGACATGGGCCCGCCGGTGCCGGACGAGTACCTGTATCGCGTCGTCGATGCGCTCGACGCCATCGCCGAGGAAACCGGCAAGACCGTCCCGCAGATCGCGCTCAACTGGCTGCTGCAACGTCCGACGGTGGCGACGGTGCTCATCGGCGCGCGCAATGAAGAGCAACTGCGTCAGAACCTCGGCGCGGTCGGGTGGAATCTGACTGCCGAGCAGGTGAAGAAACTGGATGAGGCGAGCACGGTGCGGCCGGCGTACCCGTATTGGCATCAGCAAGGATTCGCGGAACGCAATCCGTTCCCGGTGTAAGGCTTAAGTCTGCGCGTGGCGGGTGCCGCCCGCCACATTCAGAATCCGTACCGGGAGGCTTCCGTAAATCTGTATCGGTACTGTACCGGACACGTCCCGTACACTTGGCGCCATCGAGCCTGAAACCACCGGAGCGCGCCATGCCGACCGAACTCATGAATGCCCTGCCCGCCGCCGCGCTGTTCGCGCTGGTGACGACAATCACGCCCGGCCCCAACAACACGATGCTCCTCGCCTCGGGCGTCAATTTCGGCCTGAAGCGAACGGTGCCGCATGTGCTCGGCATCAGCGCCGGCATGGCGATTCTCATGATCGCGGTCGGTCTCGGGCTCGCGCAGGCGTTCGAGCATGTGCCGTGGCTCTATACCGTGCTGGAAGCGGCGAGCGTCGCGTATCTGCTGTATCTGGCATGGAAGATCGGCACGTCGTCGTCGGTGCAGATGCGCGATGGGCAGGGCCGCCCGATGCGCTTTCACGAAGCGATCGCGTTCCAGTGGATCAATCCCAAGGCGTGGATGATGGTGCTCACGGCCGCGACGACCATCCATCTGCACGCGAGCCTCTCGCTGAATGCGGCGCTGATGGCGCTGGTGCTGGTTGTGATCGGGCTGCCGTGCATCACGATGTGGGCCGCGTTCGGCATGTCGCTGCGGCGTTTTCTTGCGAATCCGCGCTCGCTGCGCGTCTTCAACATCACGATGGCCGTGCTGCTGGTGCTGTCGCTGTATCCGATCGTCGCCCATTTGTTCGATTGATGCGTGAGGAGAAACGCGCGCCGCATGAAAAGCGCGCGCGCTCTTTGCCTCGACGCCTGTCGGGTGCATACTGGACTCACGCGCCGGCACGCAAAATCTGCCGTCCCGCTTGCAAGTTTGGGACTGCGTTTCTTCTCGCCAGCATCGTCTGTCCACCTTGCCGCCCGACCGGTCCTTAAGCGATCCTTTAAGGCGGCGTTTTCAGCCCGGCGCGTACATGCCTTGCTAGTCCGTTGGTTCGCGCCGAATCGTCGGCGCGGCTTTGAAATCTGTCCAAGGAGTACGCCATGTCTGGAGCCAATCGCCCATCCGGTCCCGCCACGCGCAAATCCCTCGACCTGGCCGATCAGATCGAACGCGATGAACTGGAGAACAACCTGCCGGATGCGCTAAACGGCGTCGACGATGAAGATGACGCCGAAGATTCCGACTCCGATCGCACAGCAGGCCGTTAGCCTCGACAGCCGGGCCCATCGCGCCAATGAGGACGCGATCCGCAACGCCGCAATGTTTCCCGTTGCGGCGTTTTTGCATCTGAGCGCCTTCGATACGCTGGGCACGCCTGTTGCTTTGAACGATGCGCGGTAAGAACCTGATGAGCGAAAGCAGCGGCATCGACCCGCCTGCGAATCGACCGATCAACCGAACCCCACGGGAGGGCTCCATGCTCCGTTACGCTGTCATCTTCTTCATCATCGCGATCATCGCGGCCGTCTTCGGCTTCGGCGGGATCGCAACGGGCGCGGCGGAAATCGCCAAGATCCTGTTCTTCATCTTCATCGTGATCTTTCTGGCGACGTTGCTGCTTGGCGTGTTCAGGCGATGACGCTGGGTGTGTAGTGGGCGTTGCAAAAAGCGAAACGCGCGGGCTCTTTTGAGGCCGCGCGTTTCGCGTCTATGCGGGTTCCGAGACAGCGCTTTATGTTAGTCAGAAACCAGCAAATGCCCCTACGTTTCGCGTAACGTGTGATGAAGTCCCAGACGGACTCCCCGTACATCACGCCCTGCTCCATCTTCTCCTGCGCGCCTTCCAGATGGAACTCGATATCGAAAGCATCGAAGTTCTTCGATCCACCAGCAACTGCGTCACCATCTCCTGAAAGGTGACGTCCTTGTACACGTCTGAACGATGCACGCGCTTGCAAAGCGCGGCAAATCTGGGCTCGATGCGGAGTTTATAGGTCGCCTCCTCGCGGCTCGCGCTGATGCGTTTAAAGCATGTGACGATGCCATTGAAGGTGGCGGCCTCGTGATCGACAGGCTCGATGTAGTTCACCGACGGCACGGCCACGCGCTCGTCGATCTGCAAACCTGCGCGCCGTCCTACGCACAGCTTGCCGTCGATATCGAGTTGCGGCGAGGTCACGGTCACCTCCACCGTGTAGTCATCGCATAGCCCCGCTTTGACCTTGAACTTGAGCACGTCAAGGCCGAGATCGAGCGTGCCGATCCATATGCTCAGATGCTGGGTGAGCCGCGCGCTCGGACGGCTCAGTGCATCAGTTAGATTTTTTGTGACAGCATTCATATGCATACCTATCTTGTTGAATGAAACGATGTCTTATCGTTCGTTCAAGCTTCGCATTGGAATTTAGGATTGCAACGAAAGGCTGTCAATTAACACGTCATATCAACGACGGCAAATAAGATTACTCTTACGAGTGGGGGAAAGCGGTCACCTGCGCGTTGCGTTTAGCTTTAGCACGCTCAACGATCCGCTGCGACCACCGCTATCGGCGATGCTGTTGGAATTGCCTTCGATCTCGATGAACTGTGCCTCATCGACTGCCGTAATCGGCAACGCCTACATGAGCACGAGCGAATTGAGCGTGCCGCCCTGCCGCCTAGGGTGTCATGTGCGTTGAATCGGTCGCTCACCACGACGCAATATGCCGCCGCGCGTTTTTGCATGCCTCTACGCGCCGCAAATCACGTAATCACCACCCGATTTTTCCCATCCCTTTTCGCCCGATAAAGCGCGAGATCCGCCGCTTCCACGAGCTGCTTGGACGCATCGTCCTGCATGGCGATCTGAGTCGCACCGCCGATGCTGATCGTCACGCGCCCGCTCGCGGAACCCGCGTGCGGCACGTCGAGCGCCTCCACCGCGATGCGTATCTTCTCGCCAAGCAACCGCAATCCCGGCGCCGATGTCGACAACAACACCACCGCGAACTCCTCGCCGCCGAAACGCGCGGCCAGGTCCGTTGGGCTGTTGAGGCTCGTCTCGATCGTATGCGCGACGAGCTTCAATACATCGTCGCCAGCGACGTGTCCATACGTATCGTTGTACGACTTGAAGTTATCGACATCGATCATCAGGAAGCCGATGGCCGCATGCTCGCGTGCCGCACGCCGCCATTCGGCGTTCAGATAATCATCGAGACGGCGACGATTCGACAGCCCCGTCAGCCCGTCCGAATGCGTCAGCCGCTGCAATTCCAGATTCGTTTCGAGCAGCTTCTGCTGCGACTGACGCAGCGCGCGATACGCCTCGTCGCGCTGCAACAGGTTCTGATACGAACGCGAGTGATAGCGCACCCGCGCGACGAGCTCGATCGTATCGGGCAGCTTCACGAGGTAATCGTTCGCGCCCGCCGCGAACGCCGCGCTCTTGATCCGCGGCTCTTCCTTCGTCGAGAGCACGATGATCGGAATGTCGCGCGTCGCGGGATGCTCGCGGTACTGACGCACGAGCGTCAAGCCATCGACGCCGGGCATCACGAGGTCTTGCAGAATCACCGTCGGCCGCGTTTCCTGCGCGGTGCGCAGCGCCTCTTCCGGATTGGCGCAGTAATGCAGATCGACGTTCGTCTCTTCCGCGAGCGCACGGCGCAGCGCCTCCGCGATGATCGCCTGATCGTCCACGAGCAAAACCATCACCGGCAACTCGGCCGCGGGCGGCGCGTTCAATGCGGCTGCGAGCAAATCGGACACGGCGCGCTCGTCCACCATCGCACGCGAACCCGCGCGCCCGATGCTCGGCGTTCCTGCCGCCGCGGCCCGTTTCGCACGCTCGGCCAGCGGATCGGGATGAGGAAGTTTCATGAACGTGTCCTTGATTGATTGCTTATCGGTTGGTTCGTGGCGCTATCAGTAAAATGCCCTGGCGATTGCGTCGGCGATGCGCGGCAGCGGCAATATCGACGCCGCCGCGTTGAGCGCGGCCGCGGCCTTCGGCATGCCGTACACCGCGCTCGTCGCCTCGTCCTGCGCGATCGTGTGATAGCCCTTCGCGCGCATCGCCTTCAGGCCGATCGCGCCGTCGCGGCCCATGCCCGTCAGCAGCACGCCGATCGCGCGGCCGGTCCAGCGCTCGGTCACGCTCTGAAAAAACACATCGACGGAAGGCCGGTAAGGCAGCTGCTCGGGATGCGCGGTGTAACCGAGGCGTAAAGCATCGGCGAAATGGAGATGATCGTTGGTCGCAGCGAGCAGCACTTCGCCCGGCACCGGTTTGTCGCCCTCGCGCGCGACGCGCACGGGCAGCACCGATTGCGCATGGAGCCACTGCGCCATGCCTTCCGCGAACGCGCGATCCACATGCTGCACGATGACGATCGCCGCAGCGAAGTCCTTCGGCAACGCGCCGAGCACCGTTGCGAGCGCGGACGGGCCGCCCGCCGACGCGCCGATCGCAACGAGTCGCGCATGGCTTTTCGGCATGCTCATCGCGCTGACGGACGAGGCACCCGACGACGCGAGCCGGGCGCCGATCTGATCGATCTTCGCAATCAATGCCGCCGCGCCGCGACGCGCATCGGCGCCGGAGAGCGCGGGCGTATCGACGGCATCGAGCGCGCCCGCGCCCATCGCTTCGTACACGCGCCACGCGTTCGCGCCGACATCCACGGTGACGACGAGAATCGCGCACGGCGAACGCGCCATGATGGTCCGCGACGCCTGCACGCCATCGACGTTCGGCATCACGAGATCCATCAGCACGACATCGGGCGTGTGGGCCGCGCAATAGTCGACCGCCTGCCGACCGTCGTGCGCGACCCACGCGATCTCGAAGTCGGGCCGCGCCGCGAGCGCGCGCCGCAGCGCTTCCACCGCGAGCGGAACGTCGTTGACGATGCCGATCTTCATGATTTCGCCTCGCCTATGAGATCGCGCACCGCCTCGATGAGCGCCTGATCGTGGAAACTGCCTTTCGCGAGGTAATAATCCGCGCCCGCATCGAGGCCGCGCTGACGGTCTTCCGCGCGATCCTTGTACGACACGATCATCACCGGCAGGCCGGAAAGCTGCGCATCGCGCTTGATGAGCGTGACGAGCTCGATGCCATCGAGACGCGGCATGTCGATATCGGTGATGACGAGGTCGAAGCGTTCGCCACGCACCGCATTCCAGCCGTCCATGCCATCTACCGCGACGGACACGTCGTAGCCGCGCGAGGCGAGCAGCTTGCGCTCCAGCTCGCGCACGGTGAGCGAATCGTCGACGACGAGCACGCGCTTTGCGCTCGTCACGCTCGAGCGTGCCGCGTTCGGGCCCACGCGCCCGAGTTCGCCGCTGCCAACGAGCTTTTCGACCGAGCGCAGCCAGTCGTCCAGATCGGCGATGAGCAGCGGGTCGCCGTTCTCCATCAGCGCGCCCGCCGCGATGTTGCGCACCTTGCCGAGCCGCTTGTCGAGCGGCTGCACGACCAGCATGCGCTCGCCCAGAAATCGATCGATGACGATGCCGTAGCTCGCCGCGCCCTGCCCGATCACGACGACGTTGAGCGCATCGCTCGCCGCTTCGAATGCGGCGGTCTGCAAGATCTGATGCGCGGTGACGAGGCCGACGCGCTTTCCGTCGAACGAGAAGTGCTGCTGGCCTTCGAGCGTGTCGATAGCGCTCGCGGGCAGCACGAGCGTGCGCGCGACATGCGCGAGCGGCAGGCCGTAAGGCTCGCCCGCCACCTCGACGATCAGGCTGCGGATCACCGACAGCGTGAGGGGCAATTGCAACGTGAAGCGCGTGCCCGCGTGCACGTCCTGCGTCACGCGCACACTGCCGCGCACCTGCCGCACGACGTCCTGCACCGCATCGAGGCCGACGCCGCGCCCGGATACATCCGTGACCGCATCGCGCATCGAGAAGCCGGGCAGGAAAAGAAATTCGAGCAGCTCGGCTTCGGTGAGACGCGCGGCAGTGTCCTCGTTCGCGAGATTCTTGCGCACGACCGCGCGACGCAGCGCATCGAGATCGACGCCCGCGCCATCGTCGGATACGCTGATGAAGAGCGAACCCGCGCTATGGCGCGCTTCGAGCGTGATCGTGCCGGTGTCGGGCTTGCCGAGCGCGCGCCTGAGCGCGGGTTGCTCGATGCCGTGATCGACCGCGTTGCGCAACAGATGGCCGAGCGGCGCGTCGAGCAGATCGAGAATGTCGCGATCGACCTGCGTCGTTTCGCCGGCGATCTCGAGCCGCACGTCCTTGCCGAGCCCGCGCGCGACATCGCGCACCATGCGCGCGAAGCCGCCGGTCGCATCGACGAAAGGACGCATGCGGCACGCGAGCGCTTCGTCGTAGATCTGCTGCGCGAGATGCGTCGAGCGGCGATCGAAGTTTTCGAGTTCCGCCAGGCGCTCGCTCAATTGACGATGTGCTTCGGCCGTCAGGCGCCGCACTTCGTCGAGCGCGGCATGCGCGCGTGCGTCGAGTTGCGTCGCGTTCGTCTCGGTGAGCGTTTCGTGCAGACGTTCGAGCGCGCGGCTCGCGTCGTGCTGAATGCGCTTCACGCGCAGCATCGATTGCGAAAACGGCTTCAGCCAGCGCGATTCGACGAGCGATTCGCCCGAGTGGCTCAACAGGCGGTCGAGCGTGTCGGCACGCATGCGCAGCATGCGCGCTTCATTCGTGCGCGAAGGCGTCTGGACCAGCTCGGGCGCATTGTCGAGCGTAAGTTCTTGCGAAAGATCCAGCGCAACGTGGCTCGAAAGCGGCGCTTCGGCCACTTGCGTGCCTTCGAGACGCGCGTTGAGCGCATCGACGAACGCATCCACGTCGCGTTCGAGCGCCGTTTGCGCATCGATGTCGCGCGCCTCGCCGATCTGCACGATGAGATCGACGCCGCGCAGCAGCATGTCGATATAGCCTGCGTCGAGCACGACGCGCCCGTCCTGCGCGGCGACGAAGCAATCCTCCATCACATGCGCGAGCGTCACGCCGACCGGCACGCCGACCACGCGCGCAGCGCCTTTCAGCGAATGCGCGGCGCGCATGCTCGCTTCGAGCGTGACGGGATCGCGCGGTGCGCGTTCGAGCGCGATGAGGCCATCGGAGAGAATCTGCGCCTGCGCGCGCGCTTCTTCCTGAAAGAGTTCGAGCAACGACGAGCGGCCGGGATCGATGCTCGTCATGTGAGACTCCGGTTCATGCTGTCGATGAGACGATCGGCGTCGAGCAGGCCGACGGTCGCGTCCTTGAACGCGGCCACCGCATGCGCATGCGACGCCACGCGCTGCGCGAGCGTCGCGGGCACGGGCTGAAGCTGGGCGCTCGTGAAACGATGCACGCCGTCGACGGCATCGACGGGAAAAGCGATCGGACCTTCATGATCGCCGTTCGCATGATCGCGGCCTTGCGCGCGCTGGATGACGAGCAGACGGCCGAGCTCGCGCGCATCGAGCGTCCGGTTATGCGATACGTCGTTCACAGCGCGTTCTTCGATGCCGAAGAGCCGCGCAAGCGAGGCGCACACGATCAGTCGGCCACGCACGTTGACGATGCCGAGCACCGCGCGATGCCGCCGATGCGGCAGCGAATGCACCGGACGCAGTTGAGCGACTTGCGCGCAAACGGTCGTCGGCAAGCCGAGCCATTCGCCGCCGATGCGAAACACGAGACACGAATGCGCGCCGGTCTGGCCGACGCTCTGCGTCTCGTTCGACGAAACCGCGCTCGTCTGTTCGATCGACGTGCGTGCTTCCACGCGATCGAGCACGCGCGCGGCCGCTTCGTCGTGAATCGGGCAATTGCGGCAATGCACGTAGCGTTCGAGCTTCGGACACGACGCATCGCCGCGCACGCCGATGCGGTTCCAGCAATCGTCGATATCGATCGCGATATGGGTGTCGCGTGCGTTCATCGCGCGCTCCCGGTGACGCGCCCGGCGCGTGCGAGCAAGAGGCGCGCGCCGCTTTCATCGCCGTCGAGCGAGAGGCAAGCGGCCAGATGCGCGAGCGCTTCGGGATGCGCGGGTTCGAGATACAGCGCGCGACGATAATGACCGCGCGCTGCCTGATGCTCGCCACGCGCATCCGCGATCACGCCGAGCAGATAGTACGCATCCGCGTTCGATGGATTCACGCGCAGATACGCATGCGCCGCGTTCGCCGCGGCTTCGAGCTGTCCGGCATCGGCGAGTTCGCGCGCATGCGTGAGGCTGATCGCGGGCTCGGGCCGAACGCGCGCGTCTTCGCGCGCCCCGGGAACCGGCACCGGCACCGCACGAACCGGGGGCGGCGCGCTGGCCCATGCGGGCAGGACGAACGCGGACTTCATGGGCGGCGGCGTCTTCACGGCGGGCAGGCTCGGCCACGCCGCATCGAAGACGCTGACATGCTCGCGCTCGGCCCGGTTGAACGCGAACGCGAGCGGAATGTTCGAGGAGCTCATGCCCTCGCGCATCAGAAGACCCGTCTCCGCCGGACCCACGAATAAGGTGCCGCCATGCGCGAGCAGTGCATCGAGCACACGGAAAACCGCGGACTGTGTGTCGCGGTCGAAATAGATGAGCACGTTGCGGCACAGAATGAAATCGAACTGCTCGAACGCGTGCGTGTCGAGTTGCAGAAGATTCGCTTGCGAGAAGCGCACGGTCTGCGCGACGGCGGGATCGAGTTGCCAGCCGCCATCGGCTGCGCGGAAGTGACGGTCGCGAAAATCGAGCGCGCGCTGGCGAAACGCGTTGCGCCCGTAGTGCGCGCGGCGCGCGACGGCAAGCGCGCGTTCGCTCACGTCGATCGCGTCGATCGAGAAGCGCTCGGCGGGGATGCCCGCTTCGATCAGCGCGATCGCAACGGTATAGGCTTCCTCGCCGGTCGAGCACGGCGCGCTCAGCACGCGCACCGGCTTCGCGGGCCGCTCGTGCAGACGCACGCGCGCAAGACGCGCGAGCGCGGCGAAGGCTTCGGGATCGCGAAAGTACCATGTCTCCGGCACGACGACCGCTTCGATCAGTTCCTGCATGTGCGCGGCATCTTGCGTCACCGCGCGATAGTAGTCGTCCAGTGTGCCGCCGTGCTCGTCTCGCCACAGGGTGTAACGCTCGCGCACCGCACGCGACACCGCGTTCGCGCCGATCGATTCGGCATCGAGCCCGATCGTGCGATGCAGCAGGTCGATGAATCGGCCCATGCCGAACGGCTCGTCATGACGGGCATCGGCGAATGATGTCGGCAGCGCGCTCATGCGTCGCTCCCGGCGAAAAGCAGCGCCTGCACGTCGTCGGGCAACAGATGCTCGATGCGCACCCATTGCAGCAGCCCCGCTTCGTCGCGCGTGAGCGGGCCGAGATAGCGCGCGTGCGGCGTGTCGATGCCCGCATCGCTGAACGAAGCGGCATCGAATGTGACGGTGCGCGTCGCCTGTTCGAGCAGAAGACCGAGCCGATGAAGCGTCGTCACGCCGTCGTCGCCGCAACGCGGATACGCGACGAGCGCGAGCCGCGTCGAAAGCCTTTCCTGCGATGCGCGCCCGAGCGCAAGCGCCGCGATATCGATGACGGGCACGCTCGCGCCTTCGTAATCGAGCACGCCCGCGACCCAGGCGGGCGCGCCCGGCAACGCCTTCAGCGGCGCGAGCGGCAGCATGCGTTCGACGTGCGCGCTGTCGAGCAGATAGCGGTCGGACCCGAGCGTGAACTGGACGAAGAGCATCGCGGCGCGCCTCAATGGAACGTCAAGCCGCCACCTTGAAGCGCGACACGCCCGTGCGCAGGCCGTTCGCGACATGCGTGAGATCGTCGATCGCCTGCGTCGACTGGCGCAGCGATTCGGCCGTCTGCTGCGCGGCTTCGGACAGTTGCGACAGCGCCTGCGAGATCTGGTCCGCGCCGGTGGCCTGCGTCTGCATGCCTTCGTTGATCATCGAGAAGCGCGGCGCGAGCGTCTGTACCTGATGGATGATCTGCGAAAGCTGACCGCCGACTTGCTGCACATCGAGCATGCCGCGGCGCACTTCCTCGGAGAACTTGTCCATGCCCATCACGCCTGCCGCGACGGCGGACTGGATCTCCTTCACCATCTGTTCGATGTCGAACGTGGCGACGGCCGTCTGATCCGCGAGACGGCGAATCTCGGTCGCGACGACCGCGAAGCCGCGCCCATACTCGCCCGCCTTCTCCGCCTCGATCGCCGCGTTCAGCGAGAGCAAGTTGGTCTGATCCGCGACTTTCGTGATGGTCGCGACGACCTGATTGATATTGCCCGCCTTTTCGTTGAGGATCGCGAGCTTGCCGTTCACCGAGCCCGCCGCTTCCATCACGAGGCGCATGGTTTCCTCCATGCGCGTGAGTCCCGCCTGACCCGTGCCCGCGAGCGCCGCCGATTGCTCCGCCACGCCCGACACTTCGTTCATCGTGCGCACGAGGTCGCGCGCCGTGGCGAAAATCTCGCGCGAGGTCGCGCCGATTTCCGTCGTCGTCGCGGCCGTCTCGCTCGCGGTGGCCTGCTGCTCGCGCGCGGTCGCCGCGATCTCAGATACCGATGTCGTCACCTGCACAGCCGATTTCTGCGCCTGGCCGACAAGACCCGTGAGCTCGTCGGTCATGCGATTGAAGCCCGCTTCCAGCGTGCCGAATTCGTCGCGGCGCGCGAGCGCGAGCCGCTGCGTGAGGTCGCCGGTGCGCATCTTGTCCACCACATCGACCATGCGCAGCATCGGCACCGTCAGCGCCTTCATCAGCATGAAGCCGAGCACCGCTGCCGCCGCAATCGCAATGAGCATGATGACGATGAGCGTCGCTTCCGACTTCTGCACCGAGCCGCGAATGCTTTCCACGGATTTCGCGTTGAAGCTCTCGTTATGGTCGACGAGCGCGCGCGTCGCGGTCTGTCCTGCTTCCCATACCGGCGCGAGACGCGTGTTGAAGGTCGCGGCGGCCGCGTCCTTCGAGCTCGCGAGTTCGCGCAGCGTCTCGTCCTGAACCGGAAGGTAAAGGTCGCGCTGGCGCTTGAAATCGTTGAAGAGGCGCCGGTCATCTTCTTCGAAGATGGTAGGCACGTAGGTGTCCATCAGCTTGTCGATCGTGGCGCGCGTTTCGGCGAGACGCTGCGTATCGCGGCGCACCTGTTCGGCGTCCTTGTCGATGAAGACGAGCCGCTGCGTGATCGCGTAGTTCTCGAACCATGTCGCGCGCAGATCGCTGGAAAGCGAGACGCCGAGCATCGAATCGTCTTCGAGACTCTTGGCTTCGCGATCGATTCCGCCAAGCAGCGTGTACGACAGTGCCGCCATGACGAGCATCAGTGAAAGAATGATGCCGAAGCTGGCCAGAATGCGATGCCGAATGGACAGTTGCTTCACGCGATGAGCCCCATCAGTGATAAAGACGATTGCCGCGCCGCGCACAACCGCGAGTCGCCTCGACGATGAGGCGCCTCAATTTGCAGGAAGAATTCGTGCGCGTGAAAGCCGCGCTCCCAGACCGTGTTTACGGCCGCTTGTGGCTGCGCTTGAGTTCGGCGTGTCGAGGCGAATCATTTCACCGTGTTTCAGTACGGTGAAGGCGTCTGCGGGCAGGCCGGCGCGGCGCACGGCGTCGGCGAGCCGGCGTGGCGGTTCGTCGAGCGGCTCGTCGGTCAGTTCGAATGAACCCCAGTGAATGCCGATCGCCTTCTTCGCGTGGACGTCCTGGAAAACACGCACCGCTTCCTCGGGATCGACGTGCTGCGCGTGCATGAACCAGCGCGGATCGTAGGCGCCGATCGGAATCAGCGCGAGATCGAAACCGCCGAACCGCGCGCCGATATCGCGAAAGTCCGGCGAATAGCCCGTGTCGCCCGCGAAGTAAAACGAGTACGGATGCGCCGCGCCTGCCGGCGTCTTCACGACCCAGCCGCCCCACAGGGTTTCCGCGCGGTCGAACGGCGTGCGCGCCGACCAGTGCTGGCTCGGCACGAACCAGATATTCAGCCCGGCAGCGTGCGTCTCGTCGCTCCAGTCGAGTTCTTCGACGTTCGTCACGCCGATGTCCTTCATCCACTGCCTGATCCCGAGCGGCACGAGAAAGCGCGGAGGGCCGCCCGGTTGCCGGTTGAGCGCTTCGATACTCGGCTTGTCGAGATGATCGTAGTGATTGTGCGAAATCAGCACGATGTCGATGTGCGGCAGCTCGTTCAGCGTGAGGCCGGGCGGCGTCTTGCGCTTCGGGCCCGCGAACGAGAACGGCGATGCGCGCTCGGAGAACACCGGATCGGTGAGGATGTTCACGCCGTCGATCTGTACCAGCGCGCTCGCATGGCCGATCCACGTGAGCGTATCGGCGGTGCGGTTGGCCTTGAGCCACGCGATGTCGGGATGCGCCATCGGAAAGTGATAGCCGTTCGCGGGCGGTTTCGGCAAGCCATGCGTGAAGCGCTCCCAGCGCCACTTCAGAAACGATTCGCGCGGCAGATGACCATAATCGTTTTCGAAGCCGGACGCGGTGCGCTTCGCGTGGTGCAGCGCTTGCGGCTGTTGCGATTCCGGTGCATGCGCGGATTCATCACTGCGCGCGGTTGCGCCCGACGAGCAGCCCGCGATCAAAGCGAATACAGCCGACCAAAAGTAGGACATAAGACGCATGTTTTGATGGATTGCTTGCCGCACACGGCGCTGAATTGTATGAAATGCATGCGCGATCGTCTTTACACGCTTTTTTCTCCGTTCCCAGCAGGATGCGTGCTGCGCCGTTATATAAGGCGCGAAACGAAGTTCGCCGGTCGAAGTGGACCGTCGGCCCGCTTCTTGCGTAAGTCGACCCCATCGCCTAAGAAAAGGCGCATTCGAAGAATCACTCGCGGCGCGCACGCAATTCCAATGCCGTCGCCGCATGCCGAGCCAGAGACGGGGGTTTCATGGGCAGCAGTCAAAGAAAAAACGCCGCAAGCACGTTCAATCCGCAACTGCATACGATGCACGCGATGCTGGTATCGCGCACGGCATCGCATGTCGCGAGCGCGATGCAGCCCGAGGGCCGCAACGACGCGCTCGCGGAAGGCATCGCCGAGGTAATCGCCCATTGCGGGCATGCGGGACTCGGCCTCTTTCTCGCGGCAGTCTGGCACTGGCTCGATGAACGCGACTATGACGAAGCCGCAGATGCCGTGCAGCATTGCATCGAAAGCGGCACGATGCCGACCGTCAGGGCGACGCCGAAGGTGACGCGGCGTCGCGATGCGCGCATCTGAAACGCATTACGTCATGCGTCACGTGCCGAACCAGCCCGCATCGACGTAATAGTCGCGCGCGGTGCAGCGTGCCGCGTCGTCCGATGCGAGAAACAGCACCATGCGGGCGATGTGTTCCGGGTCGATCCGCTCGTGCAGGCATTGCTGCGCGAGCAGTTTCGCCCCGCTTTCGGGCGATTGCCACAGCTTCGTCTGACGCGGCGTGCGCACGGCGCCGGGAATCACCGTGTTCACGCGGATGCCATGCTCGCCGAGTTCGCGCGCGAGCCCGCGCGTGAGTCCTTCGATCGCGGCCTTCGCGGTCATGTAGAGCGTGAGATCGGGCAACGCGAGATGCCACGAAATCGAGCCCATATTGACGATCGCGCCGTGCTTCTGCGTGCGCATGCGCTCTGCCGCGGCCTGCGCGCAGAAAAACTGATGCCGCAGATTGACGGCCATGCGCTCGTCCCAGTACGCGCTGCTCACGTTGTCCCACTGATGGCGGTCGTCGTTCGCGGCGTTGTTGACCAGCACGTCGATTGAACCGGCTTCGCTGGCGATGTCGTCGAAGGCCTTTTCGATGGCGGCCGTGTCGCGCAGATCGCAATGCAGAAACGTCGGCGCATGCTTCTCGCTCGCGAGGGCCTGTTCGAGTTGCCGCGAATCGGCCTCGGCGACATCGATGAAGAACACGCGCGCGCCCTGCTTCGCGAACGCCTCGACGATCGCCGCGCCGATGCCGCTGCCGCCGCCCGTCACGACGACGCGCTTGTCCGCAAGACTCGGGTAGATGGCGTAGGACATGGCGGCTCGCTCAGTGTGAATGGCGCGGATTGCCGCGCGTTTCGATCACCTTCAGATACAGGGTCGCGGGTTCGAGACAGCCGCCCGTCGACAACTGTCCTACCGTTTGTCGATACAACTCCTGCCACGGCGTCTGCGCGACCGGCGCGGCGAATGCGGATTGCGCGCGGCGGCTTTCGAGCTCGGCTTCGTCCAGCAGCACGTTCACGCTGCGCGCGTTCAGATCGACGCGAATCCTGTCGTTCGTGCGCAGGAGCGCGAGACCGCCGCCCACCGCCGCTTCGGGTGACATGTTGAGAATCGACGGGCTCGCGGACGTCCCGCTCTGGCGTCCGTCTCCCATGCAGGGCAGCGAATCGATGCCGCGCTTGATCAGTTCGGCGGGCGGCGCCATGTTCACGACTTCCGCGCTGCCCGGATAACCCACCGTGCCGCAGCCGCGAATCACGAGGATGCAATGTTCGTCGATGTCGAGCGACGGATCGTTGATGCGCGCGTGGTAATCCTCGGGGCCATCGAAGACGATTGCGCGCGCCTCGAAAGCGTTTTCCGCACCGGGCTCGCTCAAGTACGTCTTTCTGAACGCATCGCCGACGACCGACATCTTCATGATCGCGCTATCGAAGAAATTGCCCGACAGGACCATGAAGCCCGCGCCGTGTTTCAGCGGATCGTCCGTGGTGCGGATGACTTCATTGTCGGCGGCCGGCGCATCGTTCGCGATCTCGCCGATCGTGCGGCCCGACACGGTCAGGCAATCGCGTCTGATGAGTCCCGCCTTGTCGAGTTGCCGCATGACCGCGGGCACCCCGCCCGAGCGATGAAAGCTCTCGCCGAGATATTCGCCGGCGGGCATGCAGTTCACGATGAGCGGCACCTGTTCGCCATGGCGTTGCCAATCATCGAGACTCAACTCGATGCCTATGTGCCGCGCGATCGCGATCAGATGCGGGGGGCAATTCGTCGATGCGCCGAGCGCTGAGGCGACCACGATTGCGTTGATGAACGCGTCGTGCGTCATGATTTTCGACGGCTTCAGATCCTCGCGCACCATATCGACGATGCGCTTGCCAGTCGCGTACGCCATCTGCCCGCGCTCGCGATATGCGGCGGGAATGCTCGCGCACGTCGGCAGGGACATGCCGAGCGCTTCGGCGAGACTGTTCATCGAAAGCGCGGTGCCCATCGTATTGCAATGGCCGATGGACGGCGACGACGCCGTCGTCAGGCGCATGAAGCCTTCGTAATCGATCTCGCCCGCCGCGAGCAGGTTGCGCGCATGCCAGATCACGGTGCCTGAACCGACGCGCTTGCCTTCGTGCCAGCCGTCGAGCATCGGGCCGCCCGAGAGCACGATCGCGGGCATGTCGACGGTGGCCGCGGCCATCAGGCACGCCGGCGTCGTCTTGTCGCAACCGGTGGTGAGCACGACGCCGTCGAGCGGAAAGCCGTGCAGGATTTCAACCAGACCGAGATAGGCGAGATTGCGATCGAGCGCGGCGGTCGGGCGGCGGCTCTGCTCCGCGAGCGGATGCACGGGGAACTCCATTGGAATGCCACCGGCATCGCGAATGCCTGCCTTCGTTCGCGCGGCGAGTTCGATGTGATGGCGATTGCACGGCGCCAGATCGCTGCCGGTCTGCGCAATGCCGATGATCGGTCGGCCCGATTGCAATTCCTCGCGCGTCAGGCCGTAGTTCATGAAACGCTCGACGTATAGAGCCGTCATGTCGGCGTGCGAGGGATCGTCGAACCATTCCTGGCTGCGCAGTCGCCTGGGATTCTGTTGGGGCATGGGATGTCTCTCTGTTTATATTTACGTTACCGGTAACATTCGACTCAATGTTAGCACGCACTCGGCGCACTGCTTCGGCTCAGGCGCTTTCGCGCGGCACCACGGAATAAGCGACGCGCACGCGCTTGCCGCTCGGCCCGACGATGCCTTGCTCGCGCGCCTCCAGCGCCGCCAGCAAGGTCGCGCCGGTCCGCGAGCCGATCCCGTATGCATCGACGGAAATCGTCGTGATCGATGGCGTGCAGCAGGCGGCTACTTCGAAGTTACCGAAGCCCGCGACGGCGATGTCGTCCGGCACGACGAGGCCGCGCCGGTGACATTCCATTATCGCGCCGAACGCAGACATGTCGCTGACGCACATCACGGCTTGCGTGTCGGGCCAGGTGTCGAGCAATTCGGCCATCGCGGGGCCGCCGTGACTCATCGTGATCGGAGAATCGCCGAGACGAATGATGCGTTCGTCGTCCAGACCGAGCGCCTTCATCTGCGCGCGAAAGCCCTTCAAACGATCCAGGCCGCGACGGTCCAGCTCGCTCGCCCCGCCGAGAAAGCCGATGCGTTCGTGGCCTTTGTCCGCCAGATAGCGCACCATCTCTCTTGCGGCGCTGACGTTGGAGAACCCGACGGCGGCATCGATCGGATCGGACGGCGAATCCCACATCTCCACGACGGGCACGCCGGAGCGGCGCAGCAGCGTGCGCGTCGCTTCCGTATGACGCGAACCGGTCAGCGCGATGCAGCGCGGCTGATGACGCAGCATCGAGCGCACGAGCCGTTCTTCGCGATCCAGATGGTAGTCCGTGTCTCCGATCAGCAATTGCAGGCCGTGCGGCTCGAGCGACGCGGAAAGACCGCGTACGGTGTCCGAAAAGTTGGAACTTGCGAGCGACGGAACCAGCACGGCGACGAACTCCGAGCGTCCGGACGACAAGGCGCCCGCGGCGGCATCGGCGACGTAGCCGAGTTCGTCGATTGCCTTCTGGACGCGAGCGCGCGTCGCCACCGCGACACTGTGGCCGGCGAGCACGCGGGATACGGTCATCTTCGAAACGCCGGCGAGACGCGCGACATCAGACATGCGCGGCGGGCCGGCGGAAGGATCGAAGGACGATGGCGGCATGTGTGATTTCGAAAGCGGGGCCGGCGGCTTCAATCCACCCGCACCCAGCCGTCCTCGCGCTGCTCGAGAATAATGTGCAGCTTCGTTTCACCGGCCTCGCGGTCGGCGGCGGTCACGTCGGGAAAGGCGCGCTTGATGTCACGATCGTCCATCCACGGGGCCACGCTTTCGAGCTTGTAGGTGTACGTGACGTCCGAGCGGTGAGCCGTAGGATCGGGCTCCGTCCAGCCGACGACCTTGTCCAGCTTGACGTGCGCATAGCAAAGCATCCAGGCGCGCGGGTCGCTCGTGGCGTTGGGGTCGCCGGCGGGGCGGTTGGTTTCGACCGCATATTTCTGCCCTTCGCCAGTGAGACCGTACGCGATGCCGTTCTGCTTGGCGTTGGCGTTCGCCGGAGTCGGCGCCGCGCGCGCAATGAGCCCGCTTTTTTCGAGCGCGGCGAGTTGCTCGCGCAGTGCGGCAGCGGAATATTCGTTGAGGTCGCGATTGCTATAGACAGATGGGAACGCGTACGGCCCACGACCACTTCGATTCAGGCATAGCAGGCCGCGATTCGTTTTCATGTCGGCGGAAATCGCAGCGCCCAGGCTGGACTCGCTTGCATCGTTCTTCTTGCCACACGCCGCGACAAGCAACGCGGCGCTGACGGCGGCAATCAACAGGCTCGTTCTCATATGCGCTCCGGGAAGGGTCGGCATGATGGTTACAACCTTTCGACGCCATTCTACCGACTGAAACCGTGCATCGGAGATGGGATGGTGTTGGAACGAACTTTCTTGGAAGAATTCGGTTCCCAAACGCAAAAACCCCACCTTTGCGGGGTGGGGTTTTTGTTTATCGCATGAGGAGCCTGACGATTACCTACTTTCACACGGGTATCCGCACTATCATCGGC
>NZ_JALQDH010000053.1:0-76254 GCF_023631365.1 Caballeronia sp. INML2
GAAAAACCTTCCTCTGATACTTCGTGTGAGACTCTTGATACTTTCGCTATATCCAGCTCCGAAGAACCAGACCGCACTCAACATCAAGCGCCCACACTTATCGGCTGTTAGTTTTTAAAGAGCACATCGCAAGACCCCTACCTCACCTTCCGTCTTGCGTCGCTGCATCAGCAGCAGAGAAACGAGATTATGACGGGCCGATGACGTCCTCGCAAGCCCCCTTCGCAAATTTTTTTCTAAGGCCACAGGGGCGTCAAAGAATGCCATGTCCAGGCCAAGGCGTTGCGAGCGCGAAGAGCCATGACTGATCTTCCCGTGCCCGATAACCAGCCGACGGTTCAGCTTCCAAAGAACGGCGTGCAGAATCCCGCAGGCCCGACGCACTCCGACGCCGGCATCGAACCGTGCTGCCTCCACATGGGCGCACGCATCGAGCCGGAACCGGAAGACGCGCCGCCGGCACCCGTGCCGCCATATGCTTCGTTCGTTTCCTTCGTGTTCTGTTGCGCAGCGACCTTCGCTTCCGCGGCCTGAATATCCGCGGGATAGTTGGCTTGCTCTCCCACCGCTGGCGAATAGCCTGCCTGTTCGAGCTGGACTAGCTCGGCCTTCACTTGCGCGCGCGTCAACGGGCCGTTCTGGCTCTGCGCAAAAACGAACGTGGGCGCAGCGACCACGGCGAGGGACACGACGAATTTGGCGATAGCGTTCATGATGTTCACACTCCGACAGAAAGGTTGACCGGATCGCACGCGATCCACGAACCTCATCGAACGCACAGGGCCCTTGCGCGGCTTCGACTCACTCGAATCAGTTTCAAGCGTTGAGGCTTCGATTGGTTAACCCGGGGACGTCGCGATCTATTCCCGCGGCGATGCACGTTTTCAGCCGACGGGCGTCGGCATCAACGGGAGAGATGAAGGAGAGAAAGCGCGGAGGACGAGCCGGATGAGGAGTCCGGCAAGGCGCCAGCCAGCACCCGTCCACCGCGATCGAATTGTGACGCAAGGCAGCGTGAAGATCATCGCTGCTCGCGTTGAAGATGCCTTGCCTATCTCGCAACAATGAAGCGCGCGAATCCGATGCTCAATGCGCGTCCGGCACGAGATGCACGCGTTTCTCGGTCGCGGCTTCGACGGCCTTACGGGAATACAGCAACGGGAAGTACTGTCCGTCGAGCCACATCTGCGCGAGATCACGGTAATGCGGGCTATCCGGGTCACCCGACTCGCCAGGCAGATTCACCGCACGCGAGCCGTCCCAGTTGCCGACATCGACGACCACACGAAACGAAGGCCCGTTGGTCTCGCGGAAATCGTTCGCGCGATACGTCGACTGATTCGGCGTATACGCGCTGCCGCCCTTTCCGATTGGCCCGACGTTGAGCTTCGCGCGCATATCCGCATCGACGACATCGGCCAAAGGATGCGCGTTCATGTTCGTCTGCAGCTTTCCCCATTGCCACTGGCTTGCATCGTCGCCTTGCAGATGCCGCATTTCCACATAGGCATCGTGCAGGCTCGACATCAGCACGGCATTGCGTTTGGCTTGAGCGTTATCGCCGAAACGCGCCTCAGGGTGTTCGAGCGTGTCGAGCATCACGGCTGTATCGGGTGCGCCGAACGATGCCGCCGCGTTCTTCGGCAAGACCGCTTCCTTGAATGTGCGTCCGAGATGCCGCGACAGCCACACCTCTTCGAGCGCGGCTTGCGGCGAATCGGCGCCCATGTGTGCATCCCAGCCCTTGAGCATCGCGAGTGCGGCGCGCGTGTCTTCGTCATCGCTCGACAGCGGCGCGAGCAATGCGACGAGTCTGCGCGCCGGAATCGAAACGATATCGTTCTGCAAGCGCTCCGAGTCTTCGATCGACACCTTGGGCAGCGACTTCAACACTTCATCGATACGCTGATGTCGCGACCCGTTGGTCCATTCGAAACCGAGCTTGCGCTCGGCATACGGATAAGCCGCCGGCAAATTCATTTCATTCGACGTAGTGAAATAGGCTTGCGCAGGGTTATAGACCGAAGGCATCGCATCGCGCGGCCAGAAGCCCGCCCATTCATAGCGGCCATCGCCGGGCACGGGCATGAGGCCGTCCCAGTTCGGGCGTATCGGCGCAAGCCCGCTCGGGACCCAGCCTATGTTGCCGTCCTTGTCCGCGTAGACCTGATTGACGGTCGGCGCGCCCCAGGTCGCGAGCGATGCCTTGAATTGCGCGTAGTTCTTCGCGCGCATGTAGCGCATCGAATCGAAGTATGGCGACATCCCCGGCGACAGCCACGCGGTACGCACCGCGAATGCGCGATGCCTGGTTTCCTCCGTATAGATCACAGGGCCGTGACGCGTGAATAACAGATCGACCGTGACAGGCGATCCGTTGCGCACCGCGACCTGTTCGTGCACGACGCGCATCGGCTCCCACTTGCCCTTGTAGCGATACTGCCGCGGATTCGCGGGATTCAGCTCATACACATAGAGATCTTCCTGATCGATATTGAAGATCGTGAGCCCGTAAGCGATCGAACCGTTATGCCCGATCGAAATGCCCGGCGCGGAAGGCTCGCCCGCGCCGATGATATCGAGCGTCGGCGTGCTGATCTGCTGGATGTATCGAAGGCTCGGCGCCGCGTACGCGCGGTGCGGATCGTTCGCCATGATCGCGCGGCCCGTCGCCGACTTCGATGGCGCGATGACCCAGTTGTTGCTGCCTTCGGTGACTTCCTCGGGATTGTCGGCTGCGGCGATCATCGTCGCCGATGCATCCGCGCTCTTCATCGACTCCTTCGTTACGCGCACGCCTTGCGTCGCGAGCGTGAAGACCTTGAGCACGTCATCGGGGAGGCATGGATCGAGGCCGGCAGGCATCTGGGCTTTCCAAGGCGGCTGCAGCCCGAAGCGCACGGAATCAGCATCGAGCGAACTCTTGCACGCCACACGCGCACGCGCGACTTCACTCGTCAGATTTCGCGTGAGACCGTGACTGCGAATGCGCACGATGTCGTTCGCATTCCATTTCGCCGGCCAATAGCCGATCTTGCGAAACTCATAGGGCATGCGGTCCGGATGCGCTGCGAGCCAGTCGATGTACGCGTTGACGCCTGCGGCAAAGCGCACGGCAGCAGGCTTTGCATCGGGACCATAACGCTGCCATTCGGTCGCCATGTCGCCGCGATAGAGAAAGAGCCGTGTCGCCTTGTCCTGCTCCACGTAGGCCGGGCCGAACACTTCCGACAGCTCACCGAGTCCCCGCCTGCGCCATAGATCGATCTGAAACATACGGTCGCGTGCGGCATTAAAGCCTTGTACAAAGAACGCATCGCTGTCGTTGGCCGCGAAGATATGCGGTACACCCCAGTGGTCGATCAGAATGTCCGATGGCTGCGAGAGTCCCGCTACAGCGATCGTTTCGTCGGCGAGAGCATCAGCCAGCGCGACTCGGGCCGCAAGCGGTCCGCAGAGCGATGCACCGATCATCAGTGCGAGCAGGCGTTGTCTCTTCCTTCCCTTCATCTTGGCGTCTCCTTTTTTTATCGGTATCGATTCGAGTCACGCGGATATCGCAATGTAATGCGAATGCACAGCACGCGCAAAGGTGGACTTGTCCTGCCAGACTGGATTTCGATACACGAAGTAGCGCACGCACGAGAATGGAAGCACATCCCGCGTGTCATTTTTACTCATACCGTCCATGCGACTTGCCGGTATTTACTTCCTCGCTACCGGTTCGTGACCGAGCGTACGAATCCATCGCTCCGAGCGCCCGTTCCCCGCTTTCATTCGGCAGACGCCTTGCCGACGCAGTCCTCTTCTATCCTTGTCTTGAACGCCGAAGCGCGGGCCCCAGGCGCGCTCCGATTGACAGCAACCAAGCGCCTCGTTTATTGTTTGGTAGACCAACCAAATGAAAGACAACCTGATCATGGAGTACGCCATGAGCCGCATCACCGGCATACCGTTCTATCTACTTTTCGCCGCGGCACTCGCGGCGTGCTCTCATCAGGACCGCGACGTCTATCAGGGCTATGTCGAGGGAGAGTTCGTCTACCTCGGCTCGTCGCAATCCGGCAAGCTCGCCACATTGTCCGTCGCCCGCGGGCAAACGCTTAAAGCGGGCGCGAGCACGTTCGCGCTCGAATCCGTCGATGAAACCGCGGCACTCGATCAGGCGCAACGCCAGTTGACTGCCGCGCAGTCGCAACTCGAAGACATCCTCACAGGTAAGCGCGCACCCGAAATCGCTTCGGTGCGCGCGCAACTCGCGCAGGCACGCGCGAACGCCCGCAAGGCCGCATTGCAACTGAGCCGCGACGAAGCGCAGTTCAGTGCAGGCGGCATCGCAAAAGGACAACTCGACGATTCGCGCGCCAATGCCGATGCTGCCGCTGCGCAAGTGCGCGATCTCGCCGAACAAGTCGACATCGCACGCTTACCCGGGCGTCCTCAGCAGATCGAAGCGCAGCGCGCGCAAGTGGCCGCCGCGAAGGCGTTCGTCGTCCAGGCTCAATGGAAAGTCGATCAAAAGCGTGTCGCGGCGCCAGCGGACGGACTCGTGTACGACACGCTCTATCGCGTCGGAGAATGGGTGCAGGCTGGCACGCCCGTCGTGCAGATGCTGCCGCCGCAGAACGTGAAGGTTCGCTTCTTCGTGCCAGAGAGCGCAGTGGGCGGTCTCGCGGCGGGGCGCGCCGTATCGATTCATTGCGACGGCTGCGCGCAAGACGTGCCCGCGACGATCTCCTACGTGTCGAATCAGGCGGAATACACGCCGCCCGTGATCTATAGCAACGAAAACCGCTCGAAGCTCGTGTTCATGATCGAGGCGCATCCGCAACGGGCCGATGCAGCGAAGCTCCATCCCGGCCAACCCGTCGCGGTGAGGGTGCAATGAACGCGCAAGACACACCTTACGTCATCGACGTACACAATCTCAACAAGCGTTTCGGCGACAAGCACGTCGTCAACGATGTGTCGTTGCAGGTCGCGCGCGGCGAGATCTTCGGCTTTCTCGGCCCGAACGGCAGTGGCAAGACAACCTCCATCCGCCTGATGTGCGGCCTGCTCACGCCCGATTCGGGTAGCGGCACGTGTCTCGGCTACGACATCGTCCGCGAAAGCGAAGAGATCAAGCGCAACGTCGGCTATATGACGCAGCGTTTCTCGTATTGGGAAGACCTGACGATCCGCGAGAATCTCGACTTCGTTGCGCGCATCTATCAAATGGAAAACCGCCGCGAAGCCGTGGACCGCGCGCTCGAAGCGCTGGGTTTGCAAAGCCGCGCGAAGCAACTGACGGGTTCGCTCTCGGGCGGATGGAAGCAACGCCTCGCGCTCGCCGCATGCATGTTGCACGAGCCGAAACTGCTGCTGCTCGATGAACCGACCGCGGGCGTCGATCCCACCGCGCGCCGCGACTTCTGGGAAGAGCTGCATCGGCTCGCGGCGAAAGGCATTTCCGTTCTCGTCAGCACGCATTACATGGACGAAGCCGAGCGCTGTCACAAGCTCGCGTATATCGCATACGGCAAGCTGCTCGCGCAAGGCACCGCGAACGAGGTCATCGCGTCGCAAAACCTCGCGACGTGGAGCATTCACGGCGAGCATCTCAGCGCGCTCTCCGAGCGCTTGCGCAAGACACCGGGCATCGATCAGACGGTCGTGTTCGGCTCGGCGCTCCATGTGAGCGGCAGCGATCATGCCGCGCTGGAACAGGCCGTGCGTGATGCGACGAAAGACGCCGCAACGCGTGCGGAGCCCATCGAAACCGGGCTCGAAGACGTCTTCATCTATCTGATGAGCCGCTCGACCGACAACTTCAAGGTGAGGTCATGAAGGCCGGCGATCGCATCGCGCTCTTCGCGCGCTTCTCCGTCACGCGCTGGTGGAGCATTGTGATCAAGGAGTTTCTGCAGCTTCGGCGCGACCGCATCACATTCGGCATGATCATCGGCTTGCCGATCGTGCAGCTCGCGCTCTTCGGTTACGCGATCAACACGGACCCGAAGCATCTGCCCACCGCCGTGATCGTCGGCGATCAAAGCCCGTTTTCGCGCAGCTTCATCGCTGCGATGGAGCACTCCGACTACTTCGATATCGTCGACACGCTGCCCGACGACGAAGCCGGCCGCCGCGCGCTCGCACAAGGCCGCGTGCTTTTCGTGCTCAGCATTCCAGCCGATTTCTCGCGCAAGCTGTTGCGCGGCGAGCGGCCAGCGCTGCTCGTCGAAGCCGACGCCACCGATCCAAACGCGGTCAGCAAAGCGAGCAATTCACTGTCAGCGCTCGTGCAATCCGTGGCAAGCAAGGACCTCACCGGCCCGCTCGCGCGCTTGAACGGCACGCCCGCCGCTTTCGACGTGCAGATCCACAACCTCTATAACCCCGAAGGCATCACGCAATACAACGTCGTGCCTGGCCTGATGGGCGTGATCCTCACGATGACGCTCGTGATGATGACAGGCCTTGCGATGACACGCGAACGCGAACGCGGCACGATGGAGAACCTGCTCGCGACACCGGTGCGCCCCGTCGAAGTGATGACGGGCAAGATCGTGCCCTACGTATTCATCGGCCTCATTCAGGCATCGATCATTCTCGCGGCCACGCGCTTCGTGTTTCATGTGCCGCTCGTCGGCAATCCGCTCGCAATCTACCTCGCCGCGCTGCTGTTCATCGCCGCGAATCTGACGGTGGGCATCACGCTGTCGTCGCTCGCGCAGAATCAGCTTCAGGCGATGCAACTGACCATGTTCTACTTCCTGCCGAACATTCTGCTTTCGGGCTTCATGTTTCCATTCGCGGGCATGCCCGCGTGGGCCCAGTTCATCGGCAATCTGCTGCCGCTCACTTACTTCAATCGCCTGATACGCGGCATTCTGCTCAAGGGCAACGGCTGGGCGGACCTGTGGCCTTCGGTCTGGCCGATGGTCCTCTTCACCGTCATCGTGATGGGTATTGCGCTGCGCTTCTACCGGCGCACGCTCGATTAGGGAGACGTCGATGAAACCGCTTCTTCCGCTTTGTGTGCTCGTGCTGTGCGGCTGCACTGTCGGCCCCGACTTTCACGCGCCCGCGCCCCCCGCTACGCAGACCTATGTCAAAACGACTGTCGCGGCGCAAAGCTTTCCCGCCATTGATCACGCGTTGCCGCGCTGGTGGACGCAGTTCGGCTCGGATGCGCTAAACCGCCTCGTCGATCGCGCATTGAGCGACAGTCCCACGCTCGAGCAAGCCCGTGCGAAGCTCGTGCAAGCGCGTGAAGACTACCGCGCGCAAGCGGGCGCGACGTACTTCCCCGCCATCGACGCCTCGGTCTCCGGCACGCGCCAGAAGGTGGACCCGGCCGCGTTCGGCGTGCCCATTCCGAGCCCCGGCCCCTTCACGCTCTACGATGCATCGGTCAGCGTGTCGTACACGCTCGATATCTTCGGCGGCGAGCGGCGGGCGCTCGAAGCGTTGCGCGCGCAAGTGGACTACCAGTCCTTCGAACTCGATGCGGCGCGTCTCTCGATCGCGGGCAATGTCGTCGCCGCCGCGATCCGGCGCGCTTCAGTGCAGCAACAGATCACGCTTACCGAGCGCCTCGTCGATGCACAGATGCGGCAACTGTCGATCATGGAAGGCCGACTGCAAGCGGGCGGCGTCGCGCTGTTCGATGTGCGCAGCCAGCGCACGCTCGTCGAGCAGACGCGCGCGAATCTGCCATCGCTCGTCACGCAACGCGATCAGGCCGATCACCGGCTTGCGGTATTGATCGGCGTCGAGCCTTCCGTCGCCGACTTCGATGCGATCACGCTCGACTCGCTGCGTCTGCCAGACAGCGTTCCGCTCACGCTGCCTTCGACGCTCGCCCGCGAACGTCCCGACATCCGTGCATCGGAAGCGTTGCTGCATCAGGCGAGCGCGAATGTCGGCGTGGCCACGGCCGATCTCTATCCGAAGTTCTCGCTTTCGGCGGGCGTGGGAACCCAGCGCACGAACATCCACGACATGCTCAATAGCCTGAACGTATGGAATGTCGGCCTGAATCTCACGCAGCCGCTGTTTCATGGTGGCGAACTGCGCGCGAAGAAGCGTTCGTCGGAAGCGGCTTACGATGCAGCCATGCAAGCCTATCGACAAACCGTGCTGGACGCGCTTCAGCAAGTCGCCGACAGCCTGACGGCGCTGCAGAACGATGGCGATGCATTGCAAGCGCGCCGCGTAGCAGCAAACCAGGCGCAAGCGAATCTCGATACCAACAACGCGCGGTATGCGGCAGGCGGCGTGAGCCGTTTCGATTTGCTCGACACGCAACGCCAGGCGCTGCAAACGCAACTCGATTACGCGCTCGCGCAAGCGAGCCGCCTGTCTGATACGGCCGCGCTCTTTCAGTCGCTAGGCGGCGCCGGCGAGGACACGAAAGCTGCGATCAAACCGGTTGCATCGACTAATTAGCGAGCGTCCCGAGCCGATGCTTGAGCACCTTGCCGCTCGCCGACACCGGCAGCGCACCGAGAATGCGGATCGAGGAAGGCCGCTTGTACGGCGCGAGCCGAGCGCTCACCCACTGAGCGAGTTCGTCTTCATCCGCCGTGCAGCCTGGCCTCAGTTCGACGAACGCGAGCACGTCCTCGTTGCCCCGCGCGCTTCGCCCGATCACGGCGGAATGCAGCACGGCGGGATGACTGTTGAACGCCTGCTCCACTTCGGCGGGATGCACATTGAAGCCCGAACGGATGATGAGCTCCTTGCTGCGTCCGACGATATACAGATTGCCGTCCTCGAAGTGCGCGAGATCGCCGGTCTTGAGCCATCCGTCCGTCGTCACCGTGGCGGCCGTTTGCACCGCATCACGGTAATAGCCGAGCATCACGTTCGGGCCGCGCACCCATAGTTCGCCGGTGTCGTCGCTCTCGCTCTCACGCGCGAGCGGCACGATGCGCGCCTCGACGCCGGGAATCAACGGGCCCACGGACGAATCGCGCGCCGGCGCATCGAGCAGCGTGTTCGACACCGTCGGGCTGCTTTCTGTCATGCCGTAACCGTTGTGCAAGGGCACGCCGTAAAACGCTTCGGCAGCGGACTTGAGTGTCGTGTCGAGCGGCGAGCCGCCGCTATAGACGAATCGCAGCGAGGGTGCATTCAGGCCGCCGCGTGGCGTGAAATGATCGATCAGCTTCGCGTGCATCGCGGGCACGCCCTGAAAGATCGTCATGCGTTCCTCGCTGAGCACGCGTCCCGCGCGCTTGGCGTCGAAGCGCGCCGCGAGCCGCAGCGTCGCGCCCGCATAGAGCGAGCCGAGACACATGGATGCAAGACCGAACACATGCGAGATCGGCAACACGGCATACACGCGATCGTCGGAACCCACACGGCGCAGCGTGCTCGACACCGCGGCGACGAAGAGCAGATTGCGATGCGACAGCATTACGCCTTTCGGTGCGCCTGTCGTGCCGGTCGTGTAGATGAGCGCCGCGCACTGCTGGTCCGAAGGCAGGCCGTGCGGTTCTTGCGCGGAAGTCGTTTCGATGGCGCTCAGCGCAAACGCACCGATCGGCGTTGCTTCGAGCGATTCGACCACGGCACCATCGCGTTGCGCGTGACGCGCGGCATCGTCGGATGCTTCCACGGTATAGAGGGCGATGCGCGGCGTCGCATGCGCGCGGATCGCATCGAGTTCGACAGGGGACAGTCGCGCATTCGCGACGAGCGCCCATGCGTCGAGACGGCTCACGGCAAAGAGCGATGCGACGAGCGCGACGCTGTTTTCGCCGGTCAGCATCACGCGGTCGCCGGCTCGTACGCCCGCAGCCGCAAGACGCGCGGCGAGCGCATCGACGGCATCGTCGAGTTGCGCATAGGTCAGCGTCCGCGCGTCTTCATGCAACGCAATGTGATCGGGATGCGCCTTCGCGCCGCGCGAGACGATCGCGTCGATGCGCGACGGCAGCGACGCAATGAGCGTGTTCGTATCCATATCGAGCGATAGCGTTCGTGACTTTCAGGCACGCATGATAACGCTCGTGCATCATCCTGCGAAACGCGGCTCGGGAATGCCACGCACGCCGAGACCCGTCACTGCGAACAAGCCGCCCTTGTCCCGCTCTTTCTGCGGAATGCCCCACATTGGGCGGCCCATCGTCGATACATAGAGGATGTCGAGATTCGGCCCGCCGAACATCACGCTCGTCAGATTGCGCACCGGAAACGGCACGATGCGATCGAGCTTCCCGTCAGGCGCAAAGCGCAGGATGCGCCCGCCGAACACGAGCGCGGACCAGACATAGCCTTCCTCGTCCACGGTCGCGCCATCGAACGTGCCCGCCATGTCATGCGCGGATGCGAAGAGGCGCTTGTTCGTCGCCGCGCCCGTTTCGATGTCGTAGTCGTATGCGTACATCTCCTTGCTGTACGTGTCTGTGAAGTAGAACGTCTGGTCGTCGGGGCTCCAGCATGGACCGTTCGAACAACTGATGCCGCTATCGAGTCGCGCGACCCTGCCGTCCGTATCGAGCCGGTAGAGACCGCCGCTGCGCGTGGAGCGCTGACCGCGATCGGCGTCGTAGCGATCGAAATCGTAGGACATCGTCCCCGCGACGAAGCGGCCACGTCGATCCACCTTGCCGTCGTTGAAACGCGTCTCGGGATCGTCGCTTTCCGGATCGGCGATGAACTGCACAGTCTGCGCGTCGAAGTCGTAGAAATGCAGGCCGTTCGCGAGCGCGACCACCGCGCCGCCTTGCTCGCGCAATGCCATCGATCCGATATGACGCGGCACGAAATAGCGCTTTACGTCACTGCCATCCGCGCGGCAGCTATAGATCTCCGCGGCGGTGCTGTCGATCCAGTACAGGCGTTCCTCCTTGACGTCCCAGAGCGGCCCTTCGCCGAGGTGATTGTTCGCATCGACCAGCAAGCGTACTTCGGCCATCGTCATCTCCTTTGGTTAGTCGTCACCGTCCTTGACATCGCGCCGGTGCGCGAGCAGCGCCATCAGGCGTCGATCGCGCCAGCGGCTGCGTTCCTCGATGCTTTCGCGCGGCAGCACGGCGCGGCGTTCCGCATCGAGCCTGTGAAGCGTATCGGCGGACCAGTCGAACGGCGTGCGCCCCGACGCAATCGTGCGATACGTGCCGCCGTAGCGCGCTGCGTAATCCGCCACGCCGCCGGGCGCGTTCAGGTCGATCGTTTCGAACGGCCCCATGAACGACCAGCGCATCGCAAGGCCGTCGCGAATCACGGTGTCGAGATCGGCGGCGCTCGCATAGCCTTGTTCATAGAGGCTCAACGCTTCGTCGAGCAGCGCGCCTTGCAGTCGATTGAGCAAGAACCCCGAGATTTCCCCGTTGACGGTCACGGGCTTTTGTCCCGCCCGTTCATAGATGGCACGGGCGCGCTCCACCGCTTCATGCGCGGTCCACGGCGCGCCGCACAACTCGACGAGCGGCACGAGCGAAGGCGGATTGACCGGATGCGCGACGAGGCAGCGCGCGCGGCCTGCAATACCCTCCGTGAATGTCGATGCGGGCAGTCCCGAGGTCGAACTTGCAAGCAGCGCATCAGGCTTCGTCAGACGATCCAGTTCGACGAACAACGCGCGTTTCGCTTCCACCACTTCCGCAATGTTCTCCTGCACGAGATCCGCATCGGCGACGGCGTCGGCCAGGCTTTCGCATGCGGTGATGCGCGAGACGATCGTATCGACGGGTTCGTCGATCAGGTGAAAGGACGCGAGATCCTGCAGGCTTTCGCGGATCGACGGAATCGCGCCCGCGAGCATGTCCTTCGATGCATCGTGAATCTTCACGTCGAAACCGCTCTTCGCGAATACGATCGCCCACGCGCGGCCGATGCGGCCCGAGCCGATCACCGCAATGTTCTTCGCTTGCATCTGTGTCTGTTCCTCATTCGAGTTGGTTCAGCCTTTCTTGTCCCGCAGCGTGATGACAGCCGCCAGCACGACGAGTCCGTTGATGATGTCCCGCACCGCGGGCGGCACGGTGGTTCCCGCAAGCAAGGTCCCGAGCGCCGTGAGCAGCAACGCACCGCCGAACACGCCGAGATAGTGGCCGCGTCCACCGGTGATGAGCGCGCCGCCGACCACGACCACGGCAATCGACGGCAGCAGATACGGATCGCCCATGCCGAGGAACGCTTGCGAGCTGAACCCCGCGAGCAGCAGGCCGACGATCGCCGAGCAAAGACCGGAGAGGCAATATACGGCGATCAACGTGTTGCCTACGCGCACGCCCGAGAGCTTCGCCGCGACGGGCGAATTGCCGAGCGCATACACGCGCCGCCCGAACGGCGTGCGATGCAACAGCAACAACGCGACGACGAGAAACACCGGCACGCTCCACGCCGCGAGCGACAGCGGCCCGACTCGACCGTTGGTGAATTCGCTGATCGACGAGGGTGACCATCCTTGCGGCGAGCCGTTGCAATAGATCAGCGTCAGCCCTTGCAGCAAGCCATTCGCAGCAAGCGTGACGACGATGGGCGGCAAGCCGAGCATGACGACGCCCACGCCGTTGAACACGCCCACGAGCAACCCGACGAGCAGCACCATCGGCACCGCCCACGCGGCCGCGCCGTTCATGCCGTGCGTGAGTCCTGTCAACAGGACGCCGGATAGCGTGATGAGCCAGGGCATCGAGAGATCGAGTCCGCCCGTCAGAATCACCGCACCCTGCCCCAGCCCGAGAATCGCGAGGAACAAGGTCAACGTGAGCAGGCTGCTGTAGAAGTTCGCGCTGACGAGCACGCCGGGACCATAGACGAAGCCCGTGATGATGACGACCGCAAAGAACAGCAGATACGCCGGAACGACATATTTGACCCATTCGCGATTGCGCTCGATCCAGTCGGCGATCGGACGGCCCTTCAACTCCGTGTTCTCGACCGGACGAAAATCGTCGACCTCGAACGTGACGCGTCGCGCGTTTCTGTCGTCGCGCGCCCGTGTTTCCGTTCGCATCGCCTTGAACCACTGCGCCGCATGACGGGCGGATTCGTGCGCCGCCGACTGCTTGCCGATCGACGAACCGAGCACCGCGAGCATCAGGATCACGGCTTCAGCGATCGTCGTGAAGAACGCCGACACGTTCAGCACGAGCAGGATGTTCACGGTGATCATCAGCGTCATCGCGGCGAACACGGTGCCGACGCAACCGCCGCGCCCGCCGCCAAGCAGCGTGCCGCCGAGCACGACGGCAGTGAACATCGAAAGCAGCAAGGGACGACCGACGAGCGGATCGGCCGAACCCGTCTGCGCCGATACATACAGGCCCGCCGCCGCGTAGAACATGCCTGCGAGCGCATACGTCGAGATGCGATAGCGCGTGACCGGCATGCCGTTCGCATACGCGCCGTCAGGATCGCTTCCGAGCGCATAAAGCCCCACGCCAAAGCGCGTGCGCTTGATGAACGACCAGATCAGCAACGCGAGAATCAGCAAGGCGGCCGACATCGGCATCTTGTCGGCAATGAGATCGGCCGTGAGCACCGCGCCGAACTGATCGCCAACGCTGCCGCCCGGCTTGTTCTGAATCAGCAGCGTGAGGCCTTGCACCATGAACATCGTCGCGAGCGTGACGACGATGGATTGCAGGCGAAACCATGCGATCAGCGCGCCGTTCACGAGGCCGATACCGCCGCCGATCGCGAGAATCAGCGCGGCGCCCGCCCACTGTTCGATGGGTGACCCCTGCACGAAGCGCACCGCGAGCACGTTCGCGAGCGACACGACCGCCGACGCCGACAGATCGAAGCCGCCCGACAACACGACGATCGTCTGCCCGATCGCCGCGAGCGCGAGCGTGGTCGCGCTCGAAATCACCGAGCCGATGTCATAGAGCCCGACGGGCGTCGCGGACAGCGCGACCCATGCGGCGAGCATCGCGAGCAACGCGCTGATCGCGATGATGAGCCCGCGATTATGATCGATGCGCGCGCCCCAACCCAGGCGCGCGCCCGGCCGCACGATCTCGCTTTCGGGCGACGCAACGGCTATCTTCATGAGCAACCTCTCAACTGGAAAGCATCTTGCGCATCACGTTCTCTTCGGTGAGCGCATCGCCGCTCAGCTCGCCGACATTGCGGCCGCGATACATCACCGAGACGCGATCGCACACGTTGACGAGTTCGGGCACATCGGTCGAATAGAACAGCACGGAGCCGCCCGCTGCCGCGAACGCGCGCATCAACACGAAGATCTGATGCTTGGTACCGACGTCGATGCCGCGCGTCGGGTCGAACATGAGCCAGACGCGGCTCTGCGTGAGCAGCCATTTCGCCATCGCGATCTTCTGCTGATTGCCGCCCGAGAACGACAGGCACGGCTTGTAGAGCGCGCGCGGATTCACCTCCATCTGCGCGAGCGAGCGGCGTATCGCGGCCTGCTCGCGCTTTCGATCGATAAGGCCGAAGCGCGTATAGCGGCCGATCACCGGCAGGGACACGTTCTCGCCGCCCGGCAGGCGCAGGAACAGGCCTTCGGTCTTGCGATCCTCCGGCAGGAAGCTCGTCGATACGCCGGCCTTCAGCGAATCCGCCGTGCAGGTCAGCGTGACCGGCTTGCCGTCGATGCGTATCTCGCCATCGTCGATATAGGTCGCGCCGAACAGCGCTTCGAACAGCTCGCGTTGCCCCATGCCCTGCAGCGCCGCGATGCCGTGCACTTCGCCAGGCTTCACGGCAAGATCGAAATCGGTCACGACGCCATCGACGCGAACGTTGCGCGTCTCAATCGCGGGCGTCGCGTCGCGCTTCACTGAAGCGACCTTCGGCGGATACTTCGCCTCCATCGACCGGCCGATGACGAGGCGGATCACTTCGTCATCGGAGATATCGGCGGCGTCGAATGCGCCCACGTCGCGGCCATTGCGATACACCGTGAGACTGTCGCAGAACTCGCGCACTTCCTGCATCCGATGCGAGATGAACACGAAGGTCACGTCGCTCGCCTTCAGTTCGTCGATGCGCCTCGACAGCCACGCGACATCGCGTCCCGACAGCGCCGAAGTCGGTTCGTCGAGCAGCAGCACCTTCGGCCGGCGCACGATCGCCTTCGCGATCTCGATCTTCTGCCGCACCGGCAGTGAAAGATCGCGGATATACGCGCCCGGACGCACATCGGACAGTTCGAGCCTGTCGAGCCATTCTGCCGCCTGCCGCTGCGCATCGCGCTTCCTGATGCGCCCGAGAAAACCCGTCGGCTCATACGACATCAGCAGGTTTTGCGCGACCGTGAGATCGCGCACGAGCGTCATCTCCTGAAACGCCGTCTGCACGCCCGCGCGATGCGCGTCTTTCGGGCCGCGCATCGTCACGTCGCGGCCCATCACACGGATGCTGCCCGCGTCCGGCTGCATCAATCCCGACAACAGCTTGACCGTGGTGGACTTGCCCGCGCCGTTCTCGCCGAGCAGCGCATGCACGGCGCCGCGTTTCACCGAGAACGACGCGCCATCGAGCGCGACGGTCGCGCCGAAGCGTTTCGTCACCTTCGACAGATCGATCGCCAGTGATGCGTCGTTCATCGCCATGCCTCAGTCCTGATTACCTGTCAGAGCCGCGTTGAAGCCCACTTCCTTCGTGTCTTCCGAGTAGATGTCCGCGAACCAGCCCGGCGGCACCTTGTCCGGCGGGAACGCCGTGCAGCCCGCCTTCAGCTCGTCGATGCTGCCGGTCTTGCACAGCTTCGACTCCGATGTCAGCACGAGCGGCAGCTTCAGCGTCACGCGCTGCGGAAAGTCGCCGCCATCCAGCTTCTTCACGGCCATCTTGAGCGCCATCGCGCCGGAGTACGGCGGCGCGCCGTAAGAGATCGAGCGATAGCCGATGGAGCGATAGCCGCCCTGCCCCTTCACTTCACCCGGCGGCAGCATCTGCACGCGATGCCCGTTCGACGATTCGCCCGCGCACGGCTTGATCTTGTCGTCGGCGATGCCCGCCTCGAGCTGCATCGACGCGGCCGTGAAGCAGCCCACCTGCATCCACAGGCCGTCGATCTTGTCCCAGCTATTCGTCGCGAGAATCTTCGAGAGCTCGGTCTTCGCGGTCGCCTGGCTCCACATGCCCGTGCCTTCCGCGACGATCTTCATGCCCGGGAACTTCGCGAACACGGCCTTCGCCGCTTCGGTGCGCGCACGGTCCACGGACGTGCCCGGCACCCCCGTGATCATCACGACGTTGCCCTTGCCGTTGAGCGTCTTGGCGAGCCATTCGGCGGTGACGGTGCCGGCCTGATGCTGATCGATCGTGACGTTGTGCGCGCACGGCTCGGTCACTTCGCCGTCATACGCCGCGACGACGACCCCCTTCGAGCACGCATTCTTGATCGCCCGATTGAGCGCGGTCGGCGAGATGGGATAGATGACGATCGCCTTCGCGCCGGCCTGCACCATCGAATTGATCTGCTGGATCTGCTTCTGCGCGTCGGTGCCCGCGACCTGCACTTCGAGATCGACCTTGTCCTTGAGCGCGGGCGTGTTGGCCATCGCCTTCACCATATTCGCGGCTTCCGTCTGCCAGTCGTTGCCGACATAGCTCATCGACAAGAAGATCTTGTACTTGCCGGCCGCGTGCGCCTGGCCCGAGACGGCGAGCGCCGCCGCGAACGCGAGGCCGAGCGCGGCCCGTCCCGCATGACGAATCGACTGCGTCAATGCTTTCATGTCTTCCTCCGGTCTTCGTATGGTTATGAAGCGGGCGCTTCTAGGTTCGGACGTGCGGCAGGCGAGCGCTCGCAGGCAAGGCGATGCCCGCGCTGCCGGGAACGACGTTCGGATCGTGTCCGGGTATGACGAAATCGGCGATCTGGCGAATGCGCGAAAGCGAGCCGATTTCCGCGAGCGTTTCATGCACGATGCCCACCGGCACGAGATCGACGATGTTCTCCATGCAGTTCGCGCAATCGCCCGCGATCAGCACGACGCCTTCTTCCGTATCGACCGCGACGGACTGATGCCCCGGCGTATGGCCCGGCGTCGGCACGACGCGCACGCCGGGCACGATATCGGTCACGCCGTTCACGAACTGCCAGCGAAAATACGCGAGCGGCTCGCGGCCGATCAGGAACTCCTGGTAATACGTGGCCTGCGTCGGCAGCGGATGGCCCGCGTATTCCCACTCGGCCGCCTGCACGATGAAACGTGCATTCTTGAAGAGCGTGTTGCCGCCCGAATGGTCGTAATGCAGATGCGTGTTGATGACGATATCGACGTCATCCGCGCTCCAGCCGACGTATTCCTTCAACGCGCGCTCGAGCTTTTCTTCCGGCGCCTGATCGCACGGGCACACGAAGTTCGAGACCCAGCCCGGATCATGAATGCCGGTATCGACGACGATCTTCTTCTGCGCGCCGACGATCGCCGTCGACCACACCGGCACCTTCATCTGCTGGCCGAAGTAGCGGCCATACACCTGCGACGAGCGATCGACGGTGAGCCAGCCCGTCGGCATCGCGACTACTTTCAGCTTCGCGTTCACGATGCCCTCCGTCGTCAGAAATTGGTGTCGCTCGCGCCCTTGAGCGCGAGCATCTCGCGCGCTTCGGCGGGCGTCGCGATATCGAGCGACAGGCCTTCGATCACCTGGCGGATCTTGCGCACCTGCGCCGCGCTCGATTCGGCGAGCTTGCCCGGCTCGATCCACAGCGAGTCTTCGAGGCCGACGCGCACGTTCGATCCCTGCGCGACGCCGATCGAACCGAGCGGAATCTGGTTGCGACCCGCGCCGAGAATCGACCACACGTAGTCCTTGCCGAAGAGCCGATCCGCGGTGCGCTTCATGTGCGCGAGATCTTCGGGATGCGGCCCGATGCCGCCGAGCAGGCCGAACACGCTCTGCACGAAAAACGGCGGCTTCGCGAGCCCGCGATCGACGAAGTGCGCGAGGTTGTACAGATGCGAGATGTCGTAGCACTCGTACTCGAAACGCGTGCCGTTCGCGCTGCACGACGTGAGGATGTATTCGATATCCGCGAAGGTGTTCTTGAACACGAGATCGCGGCTGTTCTCCAAATGCTTGCGCTCCCACTCGTACTTGAGATCCTTGAAGCGCTCCAGCATCGGATAGAGGCCGAAGTTCATCGAGCCCATGTTGAGCGACGCGACTTCCGGTTTGAAGTGATGCGCCGGCTTCAATCTCTCCGCGACGGTCATGTGCGGACTGCCGCCCGTCGTGATGTTGATGACGGCATCGGTATTCGCCTTGATGCGCGGCAGGAACTCCTGAAACACGGCGGGATCCTGCGTCGGATGGCCGTCGTTCGGATCGCGTGCGTGAAGATGCAGAATCGCCGCGCCTTCCTGTGCGGCTGCGAGCGCTGCATCACCGATCTGTTGCGGCGTCAGCGGAAGATACGGCGACATCGAAGGCGTATGGATCGCGCCGGTCGGCGCGCATGTGATGATGACCTTGCGTTTCGTTGCCATGTGATCCTCGTTGTTTTACAGGACTTCCACGTTGCCGCACACCGAGATCGCCTGTCCCGAGATGCCGCTGCCCGCGGGCGAGCACAGAAAGAGCGCGGTGGCCGCGACTTCCTCGGGCGTGGTCATGCGGCGCAGCGAGATCTTCTCGACATATTGCTTCTCCATCTCTTCATACGGCAGGTTCAGTTGCTTCGCGCGTGCGGCGATCACGCGCTCGATGCGCGGTCCTTTCACGATGCCCGGCTGTATCGCATTGACGCGGATATTGGACGGCCCCAGTTCGATCGCAAGACTCTTGGTCATGCCGACGACCGCCCACTTCGTCGCGGCATAAGGCGTGCGGAATGCATAGCCGAGCCGGCCCGCCACCGATGACAACGCGATGATCGTCCCGCCGCCGTGCGCGTCGCGCAGCAGCGGCACTGCGCGGCGGGCGAAGTAGAACTGCGCGTTCAGATTGACATCGACGGTTTGCTCCCACTCCTTCACGTCGAGTTCGTCGATGCCGCCCGTCGGCCCCGCGATGCCCGCGTTGTTCACGAGCACATCGAGTCCGCCGAGTTCGCTCTGCACATCGGCGAACACACGCTCGACCGCATCCTTGTCCGATACGTCCGCGAGCGTCGACGTGATCGCGTTGCACTCCGCGCTCGCTTCGGCTTTCGTCAGTGCATCGATCGCCTCGGGACTCGCATCGCAGACGTGCACGCGCGCGCCTGCATCGATGAACGCGCGCGCGATCACGAGCCCGATGCCCGATGCGCCGCCCGTGATGAGTACGCGCAGGCCCGCCTGCGGTTTCAGCATCTGAAGAACCGTCATGCATGTCTCCTTTTTTGTTGTCGTTGCGGTACAGCTCAGGCGCTCGCTTCCTTCGACATGTCGCCGCTTTGCAGGCGCTCCTGCAAGTCGGCGGCGGCATCGCCGATGTCTTCTTCGATGCCCGCGCGCGCGCCTTCGCCGTCGCCTCGCCAGAGGGCCTCGACGATATGGCGATGCGCGGCCATCGAACGGCGCATATGGGGAATGTCGGGTGCGACGAGATTCAGGAACGGGCCGATACGCATCCAGAGGTTCTGGATCGTCGCGAGCGTGAGGTCGCTCGCGCCGTGCGCGTAGATGGCGATGTGGAACTCGAAATTGCTGCGCAGATAAGCGGGCACGTCGCCCGCTTCCACATGGGCGTCCATCGTGTCGAAAATCGCCTGCAATGCTTCGAGATGGGCGCGCGTCATGCGCGACGCCGCGCGCTTCGCGACCGCGCCCTCGAGCGCGATGCGCACGTCGCGCAGTTCGTCGAGCAACTCGAGCGTCATCGGCGGGACCATCAGCGCGCGGCCGGGGCCGTCGATCAATGCGCCTTCCGCCTGCAGACGCGTGAGCGCGGCGCGCACCGGCATCGTCGAAGAGCCGACTGCTTCCGCGACGCTGCGCAGGCTCAGCAACTGTCCGGGCGCGAAGCGGCCCGTCATGATCGCTTGCCTCAGTTGCGCATAGACGCGGCCGGCCATCGTTTCGCGTGCAACCAATTCGAGCGCGGGTAAGTCCGTCGTCGAGCGTGTCGCCACAATCTGCCTCCGTACTTTCGTTCGGCTGCTGCAATGTCTGCGTATCGTGTGACCTGTGATCACACATCGAGTGACTAAAGTTTCGGACGTGCGCCCGCCCGAGTCAACCTCGAATTGCTAGGTGAAAACGCCGACTCCGGGTATGCGCGCCGCGTCGTAACGCATCAGTCAAAGTAGCCGGTCGAGCACGGTTCCCCGGCCGGTGAGACGAAGCATCGGCCAGCGTGGCACCACGGCCAGACGTTCAAGGACGATACCGTGAACGATGGATGTATTTTGTCCATAGTCCATGACATTGGCGACGACGAGTCTGTCGACCGCTCGCACGGCCGCGAGGAAGCCGATGCTCGATGCCGTGAGATCTGGCCCCGAACTCGCGAAACCCTGATTACGCGAACTTCCCGGAGACCGCCCGCTGAATCTCCGCGAACGCGACCGGCTTCACGAGATGATGATCGAAGCCCGCTTCCTTCGAGCGCTGGCGATCATGCGCCTGCCCGTATCCCGTCACCGCGATCAGCAAGGCGTCGGCGGTTGCGGGGCGCGCGCGCATTTCGCCCGCGAGGCTATAGCCGTCCATCCCCGGCAAGCCGATGTCGAGCAGCACGATTTGCGGCGCGAAGACATCGGAGAGCGCGAGCGCTTCAGCCGCGTCGTGCGCCATGCGCACGTCGAAGCCGTCCGCTTCGAGCAGCAGCGCCATCGCGGTGGCCGCGTCCACGCTGTCGTCGACGACCAGCACGCGCTTGCCGGCCGCCACGCCCACCGGCGCTTCTCCCGCGCCCTGCGCGGCCACCTGGGCATCCAGCGCGAGCGGCAGCCGCACGACGAACTCGCTGCCCGTCTGCGGTCCCGCCGAGAATGCCTCGACGCGCCCGCCCTGCAGCTCGACGAGCGTCTTCGCCAATGGCAGGCCGATGCCGAGCCCGCCCTCCGATCGTTCCAGCGACGTCTCCGACTGCACGAACAGATCGAAGATATGCGGCAGCATGTCGGGCGCGATGCCGATGCCCTTGTCGCGCACGACGATGCGCACTTCGTCGCCGAACTGTTCGGCCTCGATCGCGATCTCGCCCTCTTCGAGGCTGTACTTCGACGCATTCGAAAGCAGATTGCCGAACACCTGCGCAAGCCGCACGATATCGCCGACGATGTAAAGCGGCGCATCCGGCAGCTTCACCGTCAACGTATGGCGCTTTCGTTCGAGCGCGGGCTGCACGGTCTCGATGGCCGCGGCGATCGCCGCCGCGAGATCGACCGTTTCCTGACGCAGCGTGATCTTGCCTTGCGTGATGCGCGCGACATCGAGCAGATCGTCGACAAGATGACTCAGATGCCGCACCTGCCTGTCGATGATCGCGCGCACCGTCGCGAAGTGCTGCACGGAAGGCTCGCGGTCGGGGTCGAGCAAATCCACGGCGTTGCGGATGGGCGCGAGCGGATTGCGCAACTCGTGCGCGAGCATCGCGAGAAACTCGTCCTTGCGACGGTCCGCTTCGCGCAACAGCAGTTCGGCGGCCTTGCGCTCGGAGATATCGTTGACGATGCCCGCGATGCGATACGGCCGCGCCGGATGCCCCGCCGCGCCGCGCACCGGAAACGCGCGCTCCGCCACCCAGCGCGGCCCGCCGCTCGCCCGCACGATGCGATATTCGACCTGATACGGCGTGCCGTTCGCGAGCAGTTGCCGATACGCATCGGCGACATGATGACGATCGAGCGGAAGGATATCGCCGGACCAGTGATCCGGTCCCGGCACGGGCGCGGGCGCGCCGTCGCCCGGATCGAAGAGATGCGCGTAGGCGGGGCTGACGTAAAGCAGTTCGCCGGATGCGGGATCGAGCATCCAGAACACGTCGTCGATATTTTCGGCAAGCTGGCGAAAGCGCTCTTCGCTCTCGCGCAACGCGTTTTCCGCGAGCCGCACGCGCAACAAGGCACGCACATGCGCGATCAGCTCGGCGGGTTCCACGGGTTCGGTCAGATAGCTGTCCGCGCCGCCTTCGAGACCGCGAATGCGATCGAGGCTATGCACCGCCGCCGCCGATGTCTGCAGCACGAGCGCGCTCGCGGTTTCCGGCGACGCCTTGATCTGCCGGCACACTTCGAGCCCGTTGATGTCGGGCAGCTTCACGTCGAGCAGCACGAGATCGGGCGCGTCCACGCGCACGCGTTCGAGCGCGGCGGTGCCCGTCGCCGCTTCGATCACATTGAAGCCCGCGCGCGACAGGATGCGCGTTTTCGCATAGCGCGCGCCGTCGTTGTCGTCGACGTTGAGGATCAGCACCTCGTTCCAGTCGCTTCTCATGATGGCCCCTTGCCCGTCACCGCGTCGAGCGCACCCGGCAGCGCGCCGCCGCCGACCGGCTTGCCGATGAACGCGGCCGCGCCGAGCGCCTGCGCTTCATTGCGATCCTCGACATCGCCGAGCACGACGATCGGAATGCTGCGCGTCGCGGCCTGCGCCCGCAGCGCGGCGAGCCAGATCCATGCTTCCGAAGGCGCGGGGCGCACCGCGAGCAGGAGCGCGACGGGCTGCGTGCGCGCGAGCACGCGGCCGGCTTCGTCGAGCGTCGCGGCGCTCATTGCACGATACGAAGAATCGCGCAGCGCGGCTTCGCAATCGAGCCGTTCGATCGGATTGCTCGCGACGATGAGCACGGCGGGCCGCGTATCGCCTGCCGCATGATGCGCCGCGTCGACGTCCGCGCCGTAATGCGCGGGAATCGTGGCACTGAAAGTCGAGCCGCGCCCGACTTCGCTCGTGAGCGAAACGTCGCCGCCGAGCAGCTTGCAGAGCTTGCGGCATAGCGGCAAGCCGAGTCCCGTGCCTTTCACGTATTGCTGAAGCCGGTTCTCGACTTGCCCGAACTCCTCGAACACCACTTGCTGATGTTCCGGCGCGATGCCGATGCCCGTATCGCTGACGGAAAACGTAATGAGCCGGCGCACATCGTCATAGTTCGCGGCGACGCGCACTTCGCCGCGCTCGGTGAACTTGAGCGCGTTCGACACGAAGTTGCGCAGCACTTGCGCGACCTTGGCTTCATCGGTGCGGATGGGCGGCAGGCCTTCACACGAATCGAAAATCAGCTCGACCGCGCCGCCCGGCGACAGCGGCCGCAACATGCCGCGCAGCGCCGAAAACAAGGTATCGACTTCGAACTGGGCCGGGCGCACTTCGATCTTGCCCGCCTCGATCTTCGCGAGATCGAGCAGGTCGTCGACCGTCTCCGACAGATCCTCGGCCGCCTTGCGGATGAAGCGCACCTGCTTCTCCTGCTCTTCCGTCAGATCGCCGTCGATACGATCGAGCAAGAGCTTCGACAACGCACGGATCGACGAGAGCGGCGTGCGGAACTCGTGGCTCATGTTCGACAGGAAGCGCGACTTCGATTCATCCGCGCGACGCAGATGATCGGCGCGCGCATCGAGTTCCGCATAGAGCGCGACGACGCCGCGATTGGTGTCTTCGAGCTCGCGCGTGAGACGCGTCAATTCTTCCTGACGCTCGCGCAGATCGGCCAACGCGGCGATCAGCTCGCGATTCTGGCGCTGCAATTCCGCCGCCGTGTCCTCGCGCGGCTGACGCGAAAGCGCGTCGCCGACCGCCTGCAGGTCGCACGGCACGCCATCGGGCAGCGCCTTCGCGAGCGAGATCGACGTGACGCCGTCCGCTTCATCGGCGATCGCGCATTGATCCATCAGACGCTGGGCCGCGAGCAGGCCGAGCGCGGCTTGCGCGTCGTCGTTGCGCATCGCGCGCAAACGCTCGCCTGCGCCCGCGGCCGCCAGAAAACGCACGACGAAGCGTCGCGGACGCGTGGCGGCTTCGACGAGGAATTCGGCGCGCGCCGGCTGCCCCGCAGTCAGCACCGTGCGCGCCGCTTCGAGGACGGAGGTCGAAATGCGCGTCTGATCCTGCGGCGAGAAACCGAGCGCCGCGCTCGCATCGCGCGCCTTCACGCGGGCCGCGACCATGTCGCGCTCGTTTTCGATATGCATCGCGTAGAGCGGCTGCGTCATCATGCGCCTCCGGTCACGCGGGCGACGAACACGGTGACATCGTCGCGGCCGCGCGAGAAGTCGCGGTACAGCACCGCCGCGACGAGCGCCGGATGCCGCATCGCGAGACCCGGATAGCGCGCGAGATCCCAGCGCGACGCGAGCCCGTCCGAATGCAGCACGACGAGCGCGTTCGGCGGGTACGGCACGTCGAACACCTGCGCGCGCCGCGCCGCATGCCCGACGATGCCGCTGTGCGACACGAGATGCCTGTGCGAGCTTTCCGCCCACACGCTCGCCGAAATATTGCCGATGCCCGCGAATGAAACCGGCGTGCCCGCCATGGACGCGAACGCCGGCATGCGCGCGATGCCGACCGCGGCGCCGCGCGTCGGGCGCAGGGCGTCGTTGGCGGCTTCCATGATGCGCTCGAGCGGCAGATCGCCATGTGCGGCCAGCGCCTTCGCCGCCTCGACCGCCGCGACATTCGCGAGCGGACCGTGACCGAGGCCATCGGCGACGAGCACGGTGAATTCGCCGTGATTCGCGCAGCATGCCCATGCATCGCCGCAAACGGTTTCCGTGTGCAGCGGCAGATTCACGACGCCATAGGTCAGTTGCGTGTCAGGCGCGTGCGCCGCGCCCGCCGCGTTCCAGAACACGACGCGCAGCACGGTGCCGCGTCCCGGCGCGCTCCAGATATCGAGCGCGTGGGACAGGCGCTCGATCGCGCCCATGCCGTTGCCGGCGCTGCCCGCGGTCGTGTAGCCGTCCTCGAAACAGCGATGCAGGTCGTAAATGCCCGGCCCGCTATCGATGCACACCACTTCGATGCCGTAACGCTGAACGCCGCCCTCGCCTGCATCGACGAGCGGCCGCACGAGCAACTCGCCGCGCTGTGCGTGCTTCAGCAGATTCGTGCCGCATTCGGTGACGACGATCGCGAGCGCGCCCGCGGCGGTCTCGTTGAAACCGAGCCCGCGCGCGAGTTCGCCGATCGAGCGCCGCGCATAGGCGATCTGACTCGCCTCCGCGATTTCGAAGCGCTGCTGCGCGGCCATCGATTCCTTCAGAACGGTTTCCATTTCGTGATCGAGACCTGCGTACCAACGCCAGGCGCCGAACGAATGTCGAATTCGTCGCACAGACGTTTCGCGCCGCCAAGGCCGAGGCCGAGGCCGCTGCCCGATGTGAAGCCGTCGGACAGCGCGCGCTGGATATCCGGAATGCCCGGGCCATTGTCGACGAATTCGAGTCTAAGGCCGCGGCGGCCGTTGCGCTCGACGAGATAGCAGTGCACGTCGCCGCCGCCGCCGTAGATGAGCGTGTTGCGTGCCAGTTCGCTCGCCGCCGTCACGAACTTGGTCTGATCGATGAGCGAGAGGCCCTGTGCGACGGCGCGCTCGCGCACGAACTGGCGCAGCCGCACGATCTGTTCGTCGGAGCGGATCGGCAGCGTGTCGGGCGGCGTGCTGGACGTCGGTGCGGCTGTGGAGTTGAAGGTCGTCATGGCGTCGTTCGCATGCGGCCGTCAGACCGTGCCGTTCGTCGCGAGGAGCGCCATGCCCTTCTCCACGTTGAGCGCGGTGCGCACGCCTGAGAGCGTGAGCCCGAGTTCGACCAGCGTGATCGCCACCGACGGCTGCATGCCGACGACGACCGTCTCCGCGTCGAGCACGCGCGCCATCGCGGCCGTATTGCCGATCATGCGTCCGATGAACGAATCGACCACATCGAGAGAAGAAATGTCGATCAGCACGCCGCGCGCGCCGTCCTTCACGATGCGGCTCGTCAGGTCGTCCTGCAGCGCGAGCGCGAGCCGGTCGTGCATGTCGACCTGAATGGTGACGAGCAGCAGCTTGCCCATCCTGAGAATCGGAATGCGTTCCATTGCTTGAGGGCCCCGTTCAGTCGCGTTGCGTTCGATGCGTGCTTCGAATGGCGAGATGCGGCGTCATTCCGGTTGCAGCGAATCGAAGCCGTCGCTCGAACGGCCTGCGCGCAATGCGTCCTGCGCGGACCCTGCCGTCACCGACTTGCCGGTGCGCTGCAGCGCGATGACGAAGGCCGCCGCGAGCGTCGCCTTGGTCGTGACGTTCGACAGGTTGACGCCGAGGTGCACGATGGTCTGCGCGATTTGCGGACGAATGCCGCTGATGATGCAGTCCGCGCCCATCAGACGCGCCGCCGCGACGGTCTTGAGCAAGTGCTGGGCGACGAGCGTATCGACGGTCGGCACGCCGGTGATGTCGATGATCGCGATCGCGGCGCCCGTCTCGACGATCTTCTGCAGCAGGTTCTCCATCACGACCTGCGTGCGCGCGGAATCGAGCGTGCCGATGAGCGGCAGCGCGAGAATGCCGTCCCACAACTGCACGACGGGCGTCGACAGTTCGAGCAGTTCCTGCTGCTGGCGCACGATGACCTGCTCGCGGCTCGTCTGAAAGACTTCGGTCGTGAAGAGGCCGAGGTCGTCGAAGAGCGTGCTGACCGTCAAGGTGAGATCGGCGAGCGTCGCGGCATCGTTGCCGAGCGCCTCGCGCAGACGCATGAAGAGCGGCTGCTTCAGCGAGAACACGAACATGGCGGTCTCGACCGGCGTGAAGCCCTGACGCGCGCGCTGCGTGGACATTTCCGCGAGAAACGCGCGCACATCCTGCCACGCGGGCGATTTGAAATCGACGCGCTCGGATGAGCCGAGCGCCGCCATCAGCAGCGAGACGAATTGCGCGAACTGATTGCGCAACTCCGCTTCACCGACGAGTCCGCGCCGCGAAGCGATGGCGTGCTGCTGCGCGAACCACTCCGCGAGCAGTTGTTCCTGATTGTTAGTGAACAATTGGGCAAGCCGCATTCCGCCGACCATTTCCATGCCGAGATCCTGTGCAAATGATGTTATCGGGCGCCAAGCCCCGGACGTTGGTTGTTGCGTCGCCGCTACGAGTATCGAAATAAACGCGACGCAAGGCGCTCGGAATGTAGCACGCCATCCCAAAAATCGACAGTCCGGGAAGTCTTGTAGCGCAAGGGATTCCGTGAATATGTCGTTGGCCGTCTGTCGCACGTCGGTGAATCGGCAATTGCTTCCGGTCTTTCGCTCGCGGGCACCGAAGTCCGGTCAAATATCCTGTGTCATGCGTGCGTGTACAGCCGCCCGCTGGCGCGCCGTGCGATGCCGTGTATAGCGGCGGGAATATTTTTTTGGGTATTGCCCGATGCAATACTCGGGCGATAGACAAGAACGTCATTCGACCCGCCGGAGCGCACATGGCCCAAACGATTCATCCCGTCGACGAAGTGCTGCCTATCGGTCAGATGCTCGCGGTCGGCATTCAGCACGTGCTCGTCATGTATGCGGGAGCGATCGCGGTGCCGCTCATCATCGGCGCGGCGTTGAAGCTGCCCAAGGATCAGGTCGCGTTTCTGATCAGCTCGGACCTCTTTGCGTGCGGGCTCGTCACGCTGGTGCAGTGCATCGGCGTATGGAAGTTCGGCATCCGCTTGCCGGTGATCATGGGCGTGAGCTTCGCCCCTGTCGGGCCGATGGTCGCGATGGCGTCATCCGGCGCCGGCCTGACGACGATCTTCGGCGCGACGATCGCGGCGGGTGTTTTCGCGATACTGATCGCGCCTTTCTTCGGCCGGCTGATGCGCTTCTTTCCGCCGCTCGTCACGGGCACGATCATTCTCACGATCGGCATGACGCTCTTTCCGGTGGCGATCAACTGGGCGGGCGGCGGGCGCGGCGCGGCGAATTTCGGCGAGCCGAGGAACCTGATGATCGCGGCGACCGTGCTGCTCGCGATTCTGCTCATCAACAAGTATCTGAAGGGCTTCATCGCGAATATTTCCGTGTTGCTCGGCATGGCGATCGGCTTTGTGATCGCGCTGCCGCTCGGCTTCGTCGACTTCGCGGGCGTGGGTCAGGCCGCGTGGTTCGCGCCGGTGCGACCGTTCGCGTTCGGCATGCCGACTTTCGATATCGCTGCCATTGCGTCGCTATGCCTCGTGATGGTCGTCATCATGGTGGAATCGCTCGGCATGTTTCTCGCGCTTGGTGATCTCACGATGCGGCCCGTTTCGCGCATCGATGCGACGCGCGGGTTGCGCACCGATGGTCTCGGCACGGTGATCGGCGGGATCTTCAATACGTTTGCGCATTCGTCGTTCTCGCAGAACATCGGGCTCGTGGGAATTACCGGTGTGAAAAGCCGGTGGGTCGTCGCGGTGTCGGGAGTGATTTTGATTTTGCTGGGGCTGTTGCCGAAGCTTTCCAATCTGATTGCTTCGATACCGGTTGTCGTGCTCGGCGGGGCGGGCATCGCCATGTTCGGGATGGTCGCGGCGACCGGCGTGAAGATCCTGAGCAAGGTCGATTTCGACAGCAAGAACAATTTGCTCATCATCGCGATCAGTTTGGGCGTGGGGGTGATTCCGCTTGCAGCGCCGACGTTTTTTGCCCATATGCCGGGGTGGGCAGGGCCCCTTACGCATAGCGGGATCACGCTCGCTGCCGTGTTTGCGATTCTGCTCAATGCGCTTCTTAATCGGGAGCGCGATTCGGAGGATATCGAGAGGGAGATCGCTGCGGAGATGCCTCTGAGCTTACGGGATGGGGATGTGAGGGAGTGAGGGTTGTTTGTTTGTCGCCGGATCCCGTTTTCGTATTGGTTTATTAGCACTGCCCCTATGCGGGGCGGCAGTCACTTTCTTTGCTGCTGCAAAGAAAGTAACCAAAGAAAGCAGCTCCACACGCCCGCGGTCACACGCAGTTTGGCCACGCGTGCCATGTGATCGTGGGCTGCCTAAGTGTCGCCCTCATAGGCCCAACCGCGCTTGGATCGCGCACGGTCTGTATCATCGCACCACTCCACTTGCTGGTTCAGCACCAAATAGCACCGGCACAGCGCTACGCGCTGCCGACGGGTCTACAAAGGAAACCAACCTATCGCACATGCAATGAGATGGAAGCGTTACGACGAAGCGCGCGCAAACCCGATGAACCCATCGGCCGCGAAGCGGGCCGGAGCCTTTTGGTGCTGAACCGCTCCGCTGTGCGGCGCGAGGTGACAGACCGTGCGCGAGCCAAGCCCGATTAGTCTTGTGAGGGCGACACTTAGGCAGCCCACGATCACATGGCAAGCATGGCCAAACTGCGTGTGACCGCGGGCCTAACAAGCTGCTTTCTTTGGTTACTTTCTTTGCAGCAGCAAAGAAAGTGACTGCCGCCCCGCATAGGGGCAACGCTAATAAACCACAAACAAAACGGGATCCGGCGAAAAACGAAACCCAAAAGCAATCCACCGTACAAACGCACAAAAAGCAAACCCACTACCATAGGAAAGCCCCCACCTCCGCCCTCGCCCTCAAAAACAAATGCCAGAAACCCTCTGGATTCTTCTGACAGCGATCGCGCTGCTCTACGCCATTGCCTTGGCGGGACTCTATTGGCTACAAGGCCGCCTGGTCTATCCATTGGAAAAGATCGAAGCTTTCAAGAACGCGGAACTGGAGGAGCAAACCGAAGCGGTCCGCATAAAAACCGAAGACGAACTCACCCTGACCGTCCGCTACAAAGCACCCAAACAAAAAACCGCCTCGACAATCATCCTCTTCCACGGCAATGGCGAAGACCTCGCCCAACGCGGCCACATCGCGCTCGAGCTGATCGAAGCAGGCTACGGCGTGCTCCTCGCCGAATACCGCGGCTACGGCGGCAACCCCGGCAGGCCGCACGAAGCCGGCCTCTATGCCGATGCACGCGCCGCCTACGCCTATGCATCGGCGCGTTCATCGAACATCGTGCTGCACGGCTATTCGCTCGGCTCGGGCGTCGCCGTGCAGCTCGCGAGCGAAGCAAAAATCAACGCGTTGATGCTCGAAGCCCCGTTCACGAGCATCGTCGATGTGGCGGCGATGCGATTCCGGCTCTTCCCGGTGCGGCTGCTCGCACGCGATCGCTACGATAGCCTTTCGAAGATCGCATCGGTGCGCGCGCCGCTTCTGATCTACGGCGGCACCAAAGACGGGGTGATCCCGCCCGCGCACTTCCAGCGCCTCTTCGACGCCGCACGCGGCGACAAGCGCCTCGCGCTCATCGAAGACGCCGATCATCTCGACGTCTGGACGATGGGCGGCCGCGAGCACGTCATGCAATTCCTCTCCTCGCTGCAACCGGCGCGGGACACGCTGCAAGCCTAAGCGCCCGCCGCTTTCCTGCGCGTGCGCCCGAGCTTGAGCGTGACCCATGTCGGCGCATGATCGCTCGCATGCGGCTCGCCGCGCACCCATGTATCCACGCCCGCGCTCTCGAGCTTCTTCGCCAGATCCTTGCTGAGCAAAATATGATCGATGCGCAGGCCCGAGTTGGTCTGCCAGTGATTGCGGAAGTAATCCCAGAACGTATAGATGCGCTCGTCGGGAAACGTCTTGCGCAACGCATCCGTCCAGCCTTGCGCAAGGAGATCCGCATATGCCGCGCGGCTTTCGGGCTGCAGGAGCGCGTCCTTCAGCCACGAGCGCGTGTTGTAGATATCCTCGTCGGTGGGCACGACGTTGTAATCGCCCGCGAGCACGACGGGATGACCGCTGTCGAACAACGCTTTCGCGTGCGCATTGAAACGCTCGAACCACGCGAGCTTGTAGTCGAACTTCGGGCCCGGCTGCGGATTGCCGTTCGGAAGATACAGACAACCGATCAGCAATCCGCCCACGGCCGCTTCGATATAACGGCTATGCGTGTCGTCCTCGTAGCCGGGCAGCCCGCGCCGGACCAGCACCGGCTCGGCATCCTTCGCGAGAATCGCCACGCCGTTCCACGACTGCTGTCCGTGCCATAGCGCGCCATAGCCCGCGCTCGCGATCGCATCGGCGGGAAACTGCGCATCCGTCGCTTTCAATTCCTGCAGACAGACGATATCGGGCGACTCGCGTTCGAGCCATTTCAACAAGGCGTCGAGACGCGGACGAATGCCGTTGATGTTGAAGGTCGCGATTTTCACTCGGCGTCTCTCCATCGGTGGATCGGGATCGATCGTACACGCGTCGCAGTTTGCGTGCCGCAACGTGCGCGAGCGCATCGGCGCAAAATCTGCGAAAGTCACGCGAACTCCGCGACCTCCTTGCATCCATGTCCGAAGGCTCCGCTCACTGGCAGCGCAATCTCTACGTCTGCGTATTCGGCTCGTTCACCACCATCATGGCGATGACGCTGCTCCTGCCCTTCCTGCCGCTCTATGTGCAGCAGCTCGGGGCCTCGTCGGTGGATGCGGCGGTGCAATGGTCCGGCGTCGCTTTCGGCGCGACGTTTCTCGCGGCGGGGCTCGTCGCGCCGCTATGGGGGCGTCTCGCCGACCGCTACGGCCGCAAGCCGATCCTGATCCGCGCGAGCCTCGGCATGGCGATCACGATGTCCCTGCTCGGCGTCGTACAGACCGTCTGGCAACTCGTGGCGATGCGCTTTCTCGCGGGGCTCGTCGGCGGCTATGCGAGCGGCGCCATCGTGATGATTGCAACGCAGACGCCGAAGCACCGCACCGCATGGGCGCTCGGCACGCACGCGGCCGGCATGATGGCCGGCAATCTCGTCGGACCGCTCGTCGGCGGACTCCTGCCGGGACTGATCGGCATACGCGCGACGTTCTTTCTCGCGGGCGGCCTCATCTTCTGCTCGTTCATCATGACGACGCTGCTCGTCAAGGAAGCGCGCCGCGCGCCCGATCACGCGAAGACAAGGCCTCGCGGCGGCTGGCGCGACGTGCCGCTGCTTACGCCCGTCATCGCGATGCTCGTGAGCGCGATGCTCCTCATGTTCGCGAACATGTCGATCGAGCCGATCATCACGGTGTACGTGGCGCAACTCGTGAAGGACGCGAAGCAGGTCACGCTCGTCGCGGGCTTCGTGATGTCGGCCGCCGCGCTCGGCAGCGTGCTCGCGGCGCCGCGCGTCGGACGGCTTGCGGATCGCATCGGCGCACCGAAGGTGATCGTCGCGTGTCTTGCCGTCTGCGGCGTGCTGCTGATTCCGCAGATGTTCGTCACCAACGGCACGCAGCTCGTCGTGCTGCGCTTTCTGATGGGCCTCGCTTTGGGCGGCCTGCTGCCCGCGATCACGAGCGTCGTGCGTCACAACGTGCCCGATCACGCAGCCGGATACATCCTCGGCTACGCGACATCGGCGCAATACATCGGGCAGGTGACGGGACCGCTCGCGGGCGGCTTCATCGCCGCGCATTCGGGCATGCACTCCGTCTTCGCGATGACGAGCGTGCTGATGTTCGCCGGCGCCGCGTTCAATGCGTGGGTGTTTCTGCGCGCACGATGAGCGCTTAGTTTTTCTCGCTGTCGAGGTGCGCCATCTGCACGGCCTCATAGCGATCGCCCGCCGCCGCGCCCCTCGGCACCGCCGCTTCGATCGCGGCGAAGTCATCCTTCGTGAGCGTCACGTCGAGCGCGCCGAGCGATTCCGTCAGGCGATCGCGGCGGCGTGCGCCGATCACGGGAACGATGTCATCGCCCTGCGCCAGCACCCATGCAATGGCGATCTGCGCGACGCTCACGCTTTTCGCATCCGCGATCTTGCGCAGCGCATCGACGAGCGCGAGATTGCGTTCGACATTGCCTTGCTGAAAGCGCGGACTGTTCGCGCGCCAGTCGCCCGCTTGCGCGGCGTCCTTCCTCCAGTGTCCGCTGATGAGCCCCCGCGACAGCACGCCATACGCCGTGATGCCGATGCCGAGTTCCCTGCATGCCGCAAGGATCGCGTCCTCGATGCCGCGCGAGATCAGCGAATACTCGATTTGCAGATCGCACACCGGATGCACGGCCGCCGCCTTGCGGATCGTTTCCGCGCCCACTTCCGACAGCCCGACATGACGCACATAGCCCGCCTCGATCATGTCGGCGATGGCGCTGACGGTATCTTCGACCGGCACGTTCGCATCGAGCCGCGCGGGGCGGAAGATGTCGATATGGTCGACGCCGAGCCGCTGCAACGTGTACGCGAGCGCGTTCTTCACGGCAACGGGACGTCCGTCGAACCCGATGAAATTGCCGGCCGGGTCGCGCATGCCGCCGAACTTGACGCTCACAATCGCCGAATCGCGCCGTGAAGGCGGCGCGCTTTTCAGCGCCTCGCCGATCAGCATTTCGTTGTGGCCCATGCCGTAGAAGTCGCCGGTGTCGAGCAGCGTGATGCCCACTTCGAGCGCCGCGTGAATCGTCGCGATGCTCTCCGCGCGATCCGATGGCCCGTACATGCCCGACATGCCCATACATCCGAGCCCGATGGCCGACGATTGCGGTCCGGTCTTCCCGAGTCTGCGTTGTTCCATGATGGTTCTCTCCTGAAGGACGTGGAGAGGATTATGGGAGCAATTGACACGTGCGATAATCCGCCTCAATGCGAATGGGCTGTGCGCCCATGCGAACAATGAGCAAACCATGGACGAGCCGGATTTGTCGGACCTTCACGCGTTTCTGGCCGTCGCGCGCTCGCGCGGCTTCAGGCAGGCGGCGCTGTTGCGCGGCGTGTCGGCGTCGTCGCTGAGCGAGGCGATCCGCAGGCTCGAAACACGGCTGGGCGTGCGCCTTCTCAATCGCACGACGCGTAGCGTCACGCCGACCGAAGCGGGCGAGCGGCTGATCGAACGCCTTGCGCCCGCCTTCGCGGAAATCGCGGGCGCGCTCGATACCGTCAACCACTTTCGCGACAGCCCGACCGGCACGCTGCGGCTAAACGTGCCGAGGATCGTCTCGCGCGAAATACTGCCGCCCATCGTCGCGCGCTTTTTGACGGCGCATCCGGGCATCAAGCTGGAAATCAGCGCAACCGATACGTTCATCGACGTGCTCGCCGCCGGTTTCGATGCGGGCATTCGCTACGACGAGCGCATCGAGCGCGACATGATCGCGGTGCCGATCGGGCCGCGCACGCAGCGCTTCGTCGCGGTTGCGGCGCCGTCCTATCTCGCCGCGCACGGCGAGCCGAAACATCCGCGCGATCTCGTGAACCACGCGTGCATCGGGCATCGCTTCGACAGCGGCGTGCTGGCGGTGTGGGAATTCATGCGCGGCAAGGAAGTGATGCGCATCGCACCGCAGGGTCCGCTCGTCACGTCGTCGATCGAAATAAGCAGAAGCGCGGCGATCGCCGGGCTGGGTCTCGTCTATACGTTCGACGAATTCGTGCGCGAGGCGATCGACGCCGGCGCGCTCGTGCCGGTGCTCAAGCCGTGGTGGCAGAGTTTCACCGGCCCGCGGCTCTACTATCCGAGCCGCGCGCACATGCCGGGGCCGCTGCGCGCATTCATCGACTTCATTCGCGACGGAAATTGATCGCGGTTATTGCTGCACGCCCCAGCGACGCACCGTGACGCGCTCGACGGTATCGAACACGAGATGCTCGACGGCGAGGCCGATCACGATGACCGCGGCGAGCCCGGCGAACACGCGATCCGTGTAAAGCTCGTTGCGATTCTGGAAGATGTACCAGCCGAGGCCGCCCTTGCCCGAGCTCGCGCCGAACACGAGCTCCGCCGCGATCAGCGTGCGCCACGCGAATGCCCAGCCGACGCGCAGCCCCGCGAGAATCGACGGCATCGCGGCGGGCACGAGGATCAGCATCACATGACGCATGCCGGTGAGACCGTAGTTGCGGCCGGTCATGCGCAAGGTCGAAGGCACCGCCTGGAATCCGGAATACGTATTGAGCGCGAGCGGCCACAACACCGAATGCACGAGCACGAAGAGCAGGCTTCCCGTCCCGAGGCCGAACCACAGCAACGCGAGCGGCAACAGTGCGATGGACGGCAGCGGATTGAACATCGCCGTGAGCATAGAAAGGATGTCGCGGCCGATGCGCGTCGATACCGCAAGCGACGTCAGCACGAACGCGAGCGCTGCGCCGAGCGCATAGCCGCGCAGCAATACCGACATCGAAATGCCGACCTTCGCGATCAGCTCGCCCGACGCAATGCCCTGCACGAACGCGACGAAAGTCGCGCTGAAAGTCGGCAGCAGGAGATCGTTATCGACGGCGCGCGCGGCGATTTCCCAGATCGCGATCAACACGATCGCGATGATGGACTTGCGCAGCCACGCGCGATCCGCAAGCCGCTTCGCAAGCGGCAGCGGCGCTTCGTGTTCGACCCCGGCAAGCGCGGCGGGCGTGACTTCGTATTCGGGCCGCACGGGCGGCACGATCAGATGCGGCGTGCTCATTGCGCCTCCTCTTCGAACAGCAGACGATGAATGCGCGCAACGCTTTGCTGAAACTCTCCGCGACCCATGCTTTCCTGCGTGTATTGATGACTGTTCAGTTCAGCGCGCACGCGCCCCGGATGCGGCGTCAGCAGCAGAATGCGATTGCCGATGATGAGCGCTTCCTCGATCGAATGCGTGACGAACAGCAACGTGAAGCGCTCGTCGCTCCACAGGCGCAACAGCTCTTCCTGCATGCGGCGGCGCGTGAGCGCATCGAGCGCGGCGAAGGGCTCGTCCATCAGGAGCACGCGCGGCTGCATCGCGAGCGCGCGCGCAATGGCGACGCGCTGCTTCATGCCGCCCGATAGCGTGTGCGGATAAGCGTCGGCGAATTTGGCGAGGCCGACCTTGTCGAGATAATGCAGCGCGCGCTCACGCGCTTCGGCGCGGCCGAGCTTGCGCGCGACGCGCAACGGGAAGGCGACGTTTTGGAGAACCGTCTTCCACGGCGGCAACTGGTCGAATTCCTGAAACACGACGATGCGATCCGCGCCCGGCCCGCGCACGCGCTCGCCGCCGATTTCGATGCTGCCCGCGACAGGCTCGATGAAACCGGCGACGGCCTTGAGCAAGGTGGACTTACCGCAGCCCGACGGCCCGAGCAGCACGAAGCGGTCGGCGCCGTACACATCGAAACTGACATCGTGCGTCGCGCGCACGAGACGCTCGGGCGTGCGGTATTCGAGCGTGACGTTCTTCGCGCTCAGAAGCTTGCCGCTCATGGAAGTGTGACGATCGGCTTCCTGTGAATAAAGCGCTTGGGGATTGGCGGCCATGATCTGTCTGCTGGATGGCAAACGAACACGATACCGGCGCGCTCGTCTCGAGCGAACCAATCAATGCGCATATCCAATTCGCGCTCGCCGATAAGCGCGCCTGTTCAGCTTCCGTCCTTCGTCGCGGGATCGGAGAAGAAGTAGTCCTGCCACGACTTCGGCTCGTTCTTGATCGCGCCGACGCGATGCATGAACTGCGCAAGCGCGAACGTGTTTTGCGGCGCGACCTTGAATTGCACCGACGGATCCTTGATCACCTTGATGAGCAGATCACGATCGATTTTCGCGTTGTTCACGCGCAGATAGATATCGGCGGCCTGATCGGGATGCTGCGTGATGTAGCGCGCGGCATCGGCGAGACCGGCGACGAACGCGCGATATGTCTTCGGATTCTCGTTGCGGAACTTCTCGGTCGCGTAGAGCACGGTCGCGGAACTCGGGCCGCCGAGGACATCGTATGAATTGAGCACGATATGCGCTTTCGGATTGCCCGCGAGTTCCTGCTGCTGAAACGGCGGATTGCCGAAGTGCGCATTGATCTCCGTGCCGCCCGCGATGATCGCCGCGGTCGCATCGGGATGCGGCACGGCCTGCGTGAGCTTGTCCAGGCGATCATATTGCTTGTCGCCCCATTGCTTGGCCGCCGCATATTGCAGGATGCGCGACTGTACGGACACGCCGACCGCCGGCACCGCGATGCGGTCCTTTTCGCTGAAATCGGCGATGGTCTTCACGCGCGGATCGTTCGATACGAGGTAATACGGAAAATTGCCCAGCGACGCGACGCCCTTCACGTTCTGCCGTCCGTGCGTACGGTCCCAGATCGTCAGCAAGGGGCCGACGCCCGCCGCCGCGATATCGACCGAGCCGGACAGCAGCGCGTCGTTCACGCTCGAACCGCCCGACAGCTTCGCCCAATCGACCTTGATATCAAGGCCTTCTTTCTTGCCTTCCTGCTCGATGAACTTCTGATCGCGCGCCACATTGAGCAACAGATAGACGACACCGAACTGCTCGGCGATACGCAATGTGCCTTCCGCATGCGCGCTCGCCGACGTGATGCCGAGCGAGACCGCGAGCGCGGCCATGAAGGCGCGCGGCGCGCCCTTCCCTGATCGAGAATGCATCGAAAAACCCCGTGAATGAAGCGATATTCGTATTTAGAAAGGCGCGTCGCCTTCGATGGTCGTGCGATACAGCTTGCGGCGCTGATCGTCGGGCGTGCCCGCCGCGAGATGCATGACCGAGCGGTTGTCCCAGAACACCATGTCGCTCTCGCGCCATTGATGGCGATAGATGAACTCTGGCCGCGTGCTGTGCGCGAACAGTTCCGCGAGCAAGGCGCGGCTTTCGTCTTCGGGCAAGCCGATCACGCGCGTCGTGAAATGCTCGCTGACGAAGAGCGCGCGGCGCCCGGTTTCCGGATGCGTGCGCACGATCGGATGCGTGACCGGCTTGACCTGCGCGATCTGCTCCGCCGAAAGATTGGGCCGCCATGGGCTGCGCTGTTGCAGCTCGGCGTATTTGGCGAGATACGTGTGCTCGGCCGCACGGCCTTCGACCGCATCGCGCAGATGCACGGGCAGCGTGTCCCACGCGAGATGCTGGTTCGCAAAGAGCGTGTCGCCGCCGACCGTGGGCAATTCCTGCGCATGCAAAAGTGACCCGAGACTCGGCTTGTCCTTGTACGAGAGATCCGAGTGCCAGAAATGGCCTGCATCGCCGAGGCCGATCGGCTTGCCGTTCTCGACGATGTTCGACACGATCAGCACTTCCGGATGTCCCGCGAGCGCGAACTGATGCAGCACGTGAATCTGCAACGGGCCGAAACGCTTGCTGAACGCGACCTGCTCATCGGGCGTGATCCGCTGATCGCGAAACACGAGCACGTGATGATCCAGGTGCGCGCGGTGAATGCGCGCGAAATCGGCTTTCGATATCGGCTTCGACAGATCGAGCCCGATCACTTCGGCGCCGAGCGGCGCGTCGAACTGGCGAATCTCGATGGGTTGATCGGCGGCTTCGCGGGATGTGGCAAGGGAAGCGAGAGCGGGATTGAAAGCGGTCTGAATCGTCACGGTCGAATCGATAACCATCGATAACTTCGGGGAAGCGAACAATCTAACGCGCGTCGATTGAGCCGGCAACGAAGGATCCGAGCTTTCGTTATGCGCCGCTGCGATAAAGCCCGCTCAGAGCGGTGAACCAATGAAAGACTTCTGTATTGATCAGCCTAATAGGCATTGGGTGACGAGTGCGCCGTACGGGGAAACGCTTAGTCGCCGGCGGCGTCGAACGGTAATTCGACCTGCACCGGCTCGGCGAAACCACTCTCATCGCGCCCCGCGAGCGCGCTGACGCGCACGCCAAGCAACCGGATGCGGCGATCGAGCACGATTCGCTTCAGGCATTCGGTCGCGGCGCGGCGGATCTCGACCGGATCAGCGGTCGCAACAGGCACGGTGAGATCGCGCGTCACGGTGCGAAAGTCGTCGAAGCGCAGCTTGATGCCCACCGTGCGCCCGACATAGCCTTTGCGCTGCAAGTCCTCGGCGACACGCGTGCACAGGCCCGTGAACTCCGCGGAGAGCGTCGCGCGATCCTGCTTCGGATGAAAGTCGCGCTCGAACGTGGTCTCGCGGCTCATCGACTTGGGTGTCGAACTCACGACGACAGGCCGCTCGTCCTGTCCCTGCGCGATGCGCGCGAGCCATGCGGCATACGTGCCGCCGAAGTGCGTCTGCAGGAACCCGGGATCGGCGGCGGCGATATCGCCCACAGTGACGATGCCGAGCGCCGCGAGTTTTTCGCTCGCCTTCGGGCCGATGCCGTTCACCTTGCGCGCGGCGAGCGGCCAGATGCGCGTCGGCAGGTCGGCCATCGTGAGGATGGTGAGGCCGTCGGGCTTGTCGAGCTCGGAGCCGATCTTTGCGAGCAGCTTGTTCGGCGCGATGCAGATCGAGCACGTGAGCCCGGTCGCCTCGCGCACGGCGTCCTTCATCCGCTGACCGATATCGGCCGGCTCGCCAGGCAGATCGCTGACGTCGATATAAATCTCGTCGATGCCGCGATTCTCGATCTGCGTCGTAAACGTCGCGATCGCGGCCTTGAAGAGGCGCGAGTAGTGGCGATAGGACTCGAAGTCGGTCGGCAGAAGGATCGCGTCGGGCGCGAGCTGCGCGGCCTTCATCATGCCCATTGCGGAAAAGACGCCGAACTTGCGCGCCTCGTAAGTGGATGTGGTCACGACGCCGCGGCCCGCGTAATCGCGCAGGCGCCTGAAGCGGCGCGAGCCGTCGGGGAGCGTCTCGGGCGTGGCGCTGCGGCCGCCGCCGACCACGACGGGCATGCCGCGCAGTTCGGGATAACGCAGGAGTTCGACCGACGCGAAGAACGCATCCATGTCGAGATGCGCGATGCGGCGCGGCGCGGGTGTCGGAGACGGCGTGTCCATTGCGGCGATCAGAACGTCGCTGCGCAACGAGACGCGCTCAAGGCGAAATCGACAGAGGAGAACGCACCGAACATGCTAAGGCAGTGCCGCCAGGCAATAAAAATGGCTTACTGTACATCCATACAGTAATTCGCGCTAGAGCCTGCCCGTGCGCGCGAGCACGTCATTCCGGCGTGCGCTTTTCGGCGAGTGCGCGGCGGCAATCGTCGAAGACCTGCCGGACGACATCCGATTGATAGTTGAGGTCTTCACTGTCGAGGATTTCCTCGACGGCGTCGCGCGCCCAGTCCGCTTCGAGCAGCGCGCAATGCTGCGTGGCGATCTCGCGTGCAATGGCGGCGAGCTTGGCGACCGTGAGCCAGTCCGCGAGGCGCTGATGCCGGTCGAGCCATTTATGCGCGGCCTGCACGTGAAACGAGGCGGCAGGCCAGTCGCCATTCAGGTAATACGCGCCGAGACTGCCGCACGTGAGCCAGCAGAGCAACTCGACGCGGTCGCGGGCACTGAGGATACGAGACACATCGTTCATGGCGGCCTTCACGAGAGACGATCGACGAACGCGGATGACGCACGGCGTTTCGTATCGAAACCCGCATGTAACCCGTATAAAAGCACGATAGCACGGGATGGTGCGGCGCGGCAGTGCCTGCCCGCAGTGCGATCGGATTCACGGTGCGTTGGCGAACGCTTCGTCATGCGAAGGGCGCAATCGCGCATCGAAGGCATGCGATTGCGCTCTCATTCCTTTCTAATTCGCCGGGCATAACCTGCTTTCGTCGGCCCCACTCATATCGGCCTTTTTTCAACGACGGGAGCACATCATGTTTGCACGTCTTTCGCAGTCCATCGACCATCTCTTCTCGATTCACACGCCGGACGAGGCCCGCGACGCCTATCTCGCATCATCGAGCGATCTCGCCGATCTCGAACGCCGCATGCGTCAGGTCGAAACGCAGGATCACGACTACAGCATGTATTTCTGCGGCGCCCTCGGGCGGCATCACGATCGGCCCTGAGCGCCGCGCCGCCGATGCAACGCGCGCTACTTCGTTTCCTCGCGGCCCGCCTGCCCGAGCATCACGGTCCAGCCGAGCCCGCGCACGTTGCGGATCACGCCCGCGCCGAATTTCTTGCGCACCGAATGGATCAGCACGTCCACGGCGTTGCTCTCCACTTCCTTGCCCCAGCCATAGAGCCGGTCTTCCAGTTGGTCGCGCGAGAAGATCGTGCCGGGACGTTCGAGCAGCGCGTGCATCAGCGCGAATTCACGTGCGGACAGCACGCCCGAATTCTCGCCGCAGGTGAGCGTGCGCTGGTCGAGATTGAGGCAGATCGAATCGTCGCCGAGACGCGAGACCGCGTAGCCCGCCTTGCGCCGCAGCACCGCGCGGATGCGCGCAAGGAGTTCGGGCATATTGAAGGGCTTGAGCAGATAGTCGTCGGCGCCGAGATCGAGGCCATGAACGCGTGTGTCGACATCATCGCGCGCGGTGAGGATCAGCACCGGCGTCGCGTTTCCGCCCGTGCGCGCCTGTCGCAACAGCTCGATGCCCGTCACGCCCGGCAAGCCGAGATCGAGCAGCACGACGGTGTATTCGGCGGCGTTGATCGCCTCGCGGCCCGCGTTGCCGTCGCGGACCCAGTCCACGGCATAGTCGGCATCCTTGAGCGCACGCATGAGGCTCGTGCCGATCTGCACGTCGTCTTCGATCAGGAGAATTCGCATGTTCCACCCCGCGCCTCGCGAGAATGGCGCGCGCCACGCGCCTAGGAATGCGGCCCGAAAAATCCAAACGCACGACCGGTCTATTTAATTCTTCTACTGACCGGTGAAGATCGCTTTGTGCCGCGCAGCGAATGCATTGTAATCGTCGTAAAAGCGCGCGCAAATCCCTACGTGTTGAATACAGGCGCAGGCACGTTTTCGCTGACTTCTTCGACCGGAAAGCTGATTGAAGCGACGATGCCCGATTGGCCGTCGCTGCGGTTTCTCAGCGTGACGTCGCCGCCGTAGCGCGCGGCGATAGCCTTCACGATGGACAAGCCTAGCCCGCTGCCCTCCACGTCCGGATTCGCCCGGAAAAAGCGATCGAACACGCGCGGCAGCAGTGCTTCGTCGATGCCCGGGCCGTTGTCGATCACGTCGATCCAGACCATGTCGCCGTCACGCCGCATGCGCAGGTCGATGGTGCCGCCATCCGGCGTATAGCGCACCGCGTTCGACACGAGATTCTTCACCGCCATCCCGATGTCCGTCTCGACCGCGCGCACGTGCGCGTTCACCATTTCCTCCGCGCCGATGTCCATGCCGCGCGAGATCGCGATCGGCAGCACGTCGGCGACGGCGCCCGTCACCACTTCCGAGAGGTCTACGCGCGCGAGCGGTGCGCCGTTCACCGGTGCATCGGCGCGCGCGAGCCGCAAGAGTTGCGCGATGAGCTTGCCGCTGCGCGCGATGCCCTTGCGCAATTCCTGAAAGCGCTCCTGATTGCCGGCGACGATATGCGGCGCGAGATTGTCGGCCTGAAGCTGAAGCGCGGTGAGCGGCGTGCGGAGTTCGTGCGCGGCGTCGGCGATGAACTTGCGTTCCTTTTCGATCGAGGTGGCCAGGCGCTCGATCATCGTGTTGATCGACTCGATGAAGGGCGTGATTTCCGTCGGCACGCCGACGGTCGGCAGCGGCTGCAGATGACCCATGTCGATGGCCCGCACCTGCGCGCCCAGCTCGTTCAACTGACGCAGCGAGCGCCGCACGACGAGCGCGACCGCGATCCATATGAGCGGCAGCAGTACGGCGATCGGCCAGAGCGTTTGCGTCGCGGCTTCCTGCGTGATCTCGCGGCGCACGGACGAACGTTGCGCGACCTGAATGGTCATCGTCGGCTCCTGACGGGTGAAGACGCGCCAATGTTCGTCGTTGACCTCGACGCCGGAGAAACCCGCTTGCGCGTCGCGCGGAAAATGCAGTGACGGATCGGTCGTGCGGAACGGGAAAGTGGCATCGGGCTTCCACACGACGACGACGACATCGCGATCGTCCTGCGAGCCGCGCGCGGGATTCTGCGGTATGCCCTCGGCGAAGCCGTCGCGCATGCGCGCCGCCACTTGTTCGAGCCGCATGTCGAGGAGCGCGCTCATGCCGGTCTTGCTCAACTGATACGAACTCACGCCCTGCACGACGCCGATCACGCTCACGAGCAGCCCCAGCGCGACGACGAGTTGATTCTTCAGTGATTTGATCATCCGGGTGCGCCGCTTCGGAAAGGAACGGGGCGATTCAGCTGCCCGTTCGATTTTAGGCGACATTCCCGGAGATTTCGGTCTGAAAGACGACATGTGCGTGACAGCTGCGCGTGAGCGCCGGAAGAAAAAGGGCGTCGGTCCGATGACGGCCGACGCCCAAGGGCTGAGGAGTTACGAAAAACGTGAAACGAGCCGCAAAGTGCTGGGGCAAGCGCCGCCCGTCCACATGAAGAAGCGTAGGCGCGAAGAATTAGCGTTGAATGAGGGCGCGTCAGGCGTCGCCGAGCAGCGTTTCCCGCGGCGGGATAACATTGCATCCGGCGCTTCTTCATCGGCGACATTGCTTCGGCTGCAAGGAATTCGCAAGCCTGGGCGTCGCCGCCGCAATTCCATCTTTCGAGCATGACCGCTTCGCGCGCATCGCATCCGGTTCGCGCGGCGCGCGATCTGCCATTCATCACCGCATGTCACAGAACAGACAAACCGCCCGTCCCCTCGTCATTGCAGCGGTCATGGCCTCGATGGCCATGGTCGCGATCGAAGCCACCATCGTCTCGACCGCGATGCCGCAAATCGCGACGCAACTCGGCGGGCTCAATCTCTACAGCTGGGTGTTTTCTTCCTTCCTGCTCACGCAGACGGCGCTCACGGTGGTGTTCGGCAAGCTCGCGGACCTGTACGGCCGCAAGCCGGCCATCCTTGCGGGCATCGCCATCTTTCTGATCGGCTCGGTGCTCGCGGGCTTCGCGTGGTCGATGCCCGCGATGATCGTGTTCCGGCTGATCCAGGGTGTCGGCGCGGGGGCGATCCTGCCGGTCGCGCTGACGGTGGTCGGCGATCTCTATCCGGCGCGCGAGCGCGGCAAGGTGCAGGGCTATCTCGCGAGCGTCTGGGCGGTGTCCGCCGTGCTCGGGCCGATGGTCGGCGGCCTGCTGATCCGCCAGTTCTCGTGGGCGTGGATCTTCTGGATCAACGTGCCGATCGGCATTCTGGCCGCGCTGCTTTTCATCCTCTTCCTGCACGAGGAAAAGCGTCACGGCCGTCCGGCGATCGATTTCGCGGGCGCGTTCTTCTTCACCGCCGCCGTCGCCGCGCTGATGATGACGCTCACCGACGCCGGCCACGCGAGCAATGCGCGCGTCGGCATCGAGATCGCGGTGCTGGTCATCGCCAGCGTGTGCTTCGTGGTTCAGGAGCGCCGCGCCGCCGATCCGATGATCTCGTTCGGCCTGTGGTCGCATCGGCCGATCGCGGCGAGCAACGTCGCGACCCTGCTCGCCGGCATGGCGATGATGGGCCTCACCACCTTCCTGCCGATGTACGTGCAGGGCGTGATGCATCGCACGCCGGTCGAAGCGGGCCTCGCGCTCACGATGATGATGATCGGCTGGCCGAGCGGCGCGACCTTTACTTCGCGCTCGTTCAGCCGCATCGGTCTGAGGCGCCTGTTGATGATCGGCCCGGTGTTCATTCCGCTCGGCGCGTTGCCCTTCGTGCTGCTCGGTCCGCAATCGAGCGCGATCTGGGCGGGCGTCGGCTCGGCGGTGCTCGGCTTAGGCATGGGCATCACGAGCGTGTCGTGTCTCATCCTGATCCAGGAAATCGTGCAGCCGCACGAGCGAGGCAGCGCGACCGCATCGAACCTCTTCTCGCGCAATCTCGGCAACACGCTCGGCGCCGCCGTGTTCGGCGCGGTGCAGAACTACGGCCTCACGCATACGGACGGCCTGCCGCCCGTGCACGCGGACCAGTTGAAGCAACTGCTCTCGTCCGTGCCCGGCGACTTCGCGACGAACAACGAGATCCGACTCGTGCTGCATCACTCGCTGCATCTGACGTTCGCGGCAATGTTCGTGATCGCGCTCGGCACCGTCGTCGCGATGCTGTTCATGCCGAAGATCGAGATCGGGCGCGCGAAGGAAACCGTCGGGAACGTCGGCGCGGACGGCGCATCGAACGCCGCGAAAAACGCGGCGAATCAGGCGTTCCATTGAATCGTCGGCGATGATCTGGACCCAGTACATCAGCCGCATTTCGCCGAGCGTCGTCAGTCCTGCGACTGAAGCAGCGGGCTGTCGTGCTTCACGGTCGCGACACTCGCGCTCGCGGGCTGACTGTCGCTTGCGAGCGTCTGTGCATCGGCGAGATAGCGCGACAGCAGCGCGTTGTCGTCCATGTAGTACGTCATGGGACCATGGCCGCGTGCGAGCGCATAGCATCCGGCGACCAGCGCCGCGATGAGGACAATGCCGATGAGTCTTCCTGTCATGGTCGTGCTCCTGAAGGTTTCGAAGGTTCACTTCAAGGGCCTCTTCGCACTGCCTGCCACAGGCTCGACCCTCCGAAATGTGCCCGCAGTGTAATTGCGTGCGCTCGACTTGAAATCCCCCCGGAAGAACGGCTCACCATGGGTGTCACCGCATCGGCGGATTCAGGACGAGCGCGTCCCGCCGGCATGACCGGCAGGACGCGAAGTCATCGCAGACGTGCTCAGTCCTGCGCCTGCATGAGCGGGCTGTCCTGCTTCGACTTGTCGACGCTCGCGTCGTTGGTTTGCTGTGCATCCTGTGCGATGGTCTGCATGTTCATGCCTTGCTGCGACATGGGCGCGCCGTCCATCGGCGAGTAATACGGTGCAGGGCCATAGCCGCTCGCCATTGCATGGGAAGCGCCCGCGAGCGCCGCGACGAGGAAGATGCCTTTGAGTTTGCCGGTCATGATAGTGCTCCTGAGGGTTTCACATAGCCACTTCAAATCGGCCTCATTGCACTGCCTGCCAGCAACCGACCTCATGAAATGTGCACGCAGTCTACGTGCGCGGATCGGCGTTGAAATCCCCTCAAAAGCACGGATAGGAATGGATGGATCGATCGCTTGTGTATGAAGCGCGTTGTGCATTCACACGTTGTCCTCGACAGCGACGGATACCGCGCCCGCATTGATCGTCAGTCGCGTGCGCTTTTGCAGCGGGCTTTGCGGCGCAGTGCCGTCGGCATTGAGGAACTTCATCTTGTTGAAGATCGCGACGAATTGCGTGGGCGTGAGAGTCGCCGATGCGTAGCCGATGCCGTCGTGATCGGCATACAGCATGTCCGGATTGTTCTGGCGGATGAAGCTGTCCAATAGCGCCGATGAACCGATCAGCGAGGCGAGGGGCATGCCCGCCGCATACGTCTTCACGTCTTCGAAGAAAGGCTGGCTGCTGATGCCCGCCGACATCAGATCGATCATCACCGGCGTGCCCGTCGCGGGATTGGGCACGTCGCGCACGATGCCCGCCTGGAACGCATGCAGATCGCCCGTGATCGCGACGAGATTCGTGATGTTCTGCGCCTTCACGAACGACAGCAGATCCGCCTTGTGCGACGGATAGCCATCCCACGCGTCGCAATCGAGCACGAACACGACGTTATCGGGCGCGGGCGCGATCGACGTGAGATCGAGCCACAGTCGGTTCATCATCACTTCGTTGCCCCATACCTTCCATATCGAGGTGGAAGCCTTCAGCGTGTCCTTCCACCATTGCGTCTGCGCGGGACCGAAGATAGAGGGTACGCGCCCGAGCCGTTGCGTATCGGCTGCTTCGAATCGCGCGAGCACTTGCTGGGCCACGAAATAACGCGAGCCGACGAGATCGTTGCCGTTGACCGGATCGTGCCCGAGCGCCTGCGCGATGGCCGCTTCGCTCACGACGTGATCGTCGCGATAGAGCCGCTCGTCGGTCATCACGAGATGCATGAGCGAGCCGAAGTGGAAGTCGCGATAGATGCGGATGTTGTCGTAGGCCGTGTTGTTGAGATCGAACGACACGTCGCCCCAGTCGACCGGCAAGTACTCGGCCCACGCCTGATTCGCATTGCGGCGTCGCGCGGTCTGCTGAAGATTGGCGTTCGTATAGGTCTGATGATCCTGCCAGCAATCGTCGGAGAATTCGTGATCGTCCCAGATCGCGATGACCGGGAAGCGCGCATGCACGTTCTGCAGGCGCGCGTCGCCGCGATATGTGCGATATAGCGTGCGGTAGTCATCGAACGTGCTGGCATAGGCGCCGCCGCTCGGCAGCGTGATCGCCGGATGCGCCGGCTCCACGGTGCCGGGTTGCGCGGCGAAGCCCGCCTCGTAGATGTAATCGCCCAGATGCACGACGAAGTCGAGATCGGTTTCAGCGGCCAGCAGCGACATTGCCTGCCAGTGATTCGCGCTCCAGTTCTGGCACACGAACCAAGCGAAGCGCAGTTGCGGGATGGCTTCGTTCGCCGCGGCCGCGGTGCGCGTCGTGCCCGTCGCGCTGATGTCGCTGCCCGCGACGAAACGGTAGTAGTACGTCGTCTTCGCGGCGAGACCGGTGACCTTGGTCCGCACGGTGAAGTCGTAATCTGCGACGGCACTCAACGGCACGCTGGCGACGAGCTGCGCGAAGTTCTGCTGCGCTGACACCTGCAACGTCACCGCGACGGGCGACGGCGACGCCGCCGCATTGCTGCCGTTCGCGACGCAGCGGGTCCAGAATACCGCGGAGACGTCGCGCGGATCGCCGCTCGCGACGCCTTGCGGGAACGCAAATGCGCCCGCGGGCGGCGGCGTCGAACCGCCGCCCCCGGCGTTGCCGTTGTCGTCGTGATCGCCCGAATGGCAGGCGGCAAGCGTGCCGGTGGCGGCCGCGACGGTATAGAACGCGGACAGCGAGAGGAAGCGACGACGGTCCATGAGAGCCTCCGTTTGCAAACGTCAGGGCGGTGCGCAACAGACGAGTTCGCTGGATGCGTCGAGCGGCCGATCCGACGGATGAGCGAGGCTCTTTTCGGGATTGAAATGATTAAAAGCTATAAATCACACCGCGCGCTGTCAAGGGACGTTTACGGGACGGCCAGCCGCCGCCTACCGCTTGTTACAAAGGCTTCGGTGCGAGGCGCCGCCAGCGGGTAAACTGTCGTAAGCGACTTTTGTCCAGGCGATGTCCACCGGCCACGCACCGGCTACACGGAAATGCGATACACCACATCACCGCTGCGCTGACTACAGACCCATGACCAGATCGAGATCCGCCGTTCCCCAACTCGGCGTCGCAGGCCCGGCTTCGAGCGGGCGCGCAATGACCGACGCGCAGTATCACGCGCTCGTCGATGCGATCGAAGACTGCGCGATTTTCATGCTCGACCTCAACGGCCGCATCACGAGCTGGAACAGCGGCGCACGCAAGATCAAAGGTTATGAGGCGCACGAGATCATCGGCCAGCATCTGTCGCGCTTCTACACGGCGGAGTCGGTGGCGCGCGGCTGGCCCGAATACGAACTGAAGCAGGCGTACGCGACCGGCCGCTTCGAGGATGAAGGCTGGCGCGTGCGCAAGGACGGCTCGCTGTTCTGGGCGAACGTCGTCATTACCGCGGCGCGCAATACGAAGGGCGAGATCATCGGCTACGCGAAATGCACGCACGATCTCACCGCCAAGCGCGCCGAGGAGGAAAAGCTGCGTCTGTCCGAAGAGCGCTTCCGTTTGCTCGTGGAAAGCGTGAGCGACTACGCGATCTTCATGCTCGATACGGGCGGCCATATCGCGAGCTGGAATACGGGCGCGATGCGCATCAAGGGCTATCAGCCATCGGAGATTCTCGGGAAGCACTTTTCGACGTTTTATTGCCCCGAGGATCTGGCCGCGAACCTTCCCGAGATCGAACTACAGACCGCGATTCGCACTGGCCGCGTGGAAAACGAAGGCTGGCGCGTGCGCAAGGACGGCTCGCTCTTCTGGGCGAACGTGATCATCACGGCGGTGTACGACGAGCATCGCGTGCTGCGCGGCTTCGCGAAGGTCACGCGCGACATGAGCGAGCGCAAGCGCCTCGAGCAGCTCGAGGTATCGTCGCGGCGCATCAGCGAGTTTCTCGCTACGCTCGCGCACGAGCTGCGCAATCCGCTCGCGCCGGTGCGCAATGCCATCGGCGTGATGCAGATGGAAACGGACATGCCGCAGCGCGTCGCCGCGTGCCGCGACATCATCGACAGGCAGACGTCGCATCTCGGCCGGCTCGTCGACGATCTGCTGGACATGGGCCGCATCACCACGGGCAAGATCGATCTGCGCATGGCGCGCGTGGACGTGAGCGATATCGTCGCGCGCAGCACCGAGCTCGTGCATCCTTTCACCGATGAGCGCATGCAGCGCGTCGTCACGAAGCTGCCGCAGGAGCCGGTTCATGTGGTGGGGGACAGCACACGGCTCGTGCAGGTCGTGCAGAACCTGTTGAACAACGCGTCGAAGTTCTCGCCGCGGGGGAGCACGATCAGCGTTGTCGTCGAGCCTGAGCCGACCGCCCTGCTGCTGAAAGTGATCGACACCGGGCGCGGCATTTCGCAAAAGGGCCTCGCGTCCATCTTCGATCTCTTCGTGCAGGAGGATCACTATCTCAATCCCGGCGAAGCGGGGCTCGGCATCGGACTCACGCTGTGCCGGTCGATCGTCGAGATGCATGGCGGCTCGATCAGCGCGGTGAGCGCCGGGCCGAATCAGGGCAGCACGTTTACGGTGCGCCTGCCCTATGCGTCCGACGACGATGCGCCGCGGCCGCATCGCGTGCTCGCGCAGAACGCGACGCAGGCCGCGGGCGATGGTCTGCGCGTCGTGCTGATCGACGACAACCAGGATTCAGCCGACAGCCTCGCCATGCTGCTGCAGATGAAGGGGCATGACGTGCGCACCGCGTATCACGGCAAGGAAGGGCTCGAAGTCATTCGGCATTTTCCTCCGGATCTGGTTCTGCTCGATCTGGCGTTGCCCGATATGGATGGGTACGCGGTGCTGCGGACGCTGCGCTCGCAACGGCTCCTTGGACCCGCCAAAGTGGTCGCGATGACGGGGTTCGGGCAGGAGAGCGACAAGGAACGCTCCGCGCAGGCGGGCTTCGATATGCATCTCGTGAAGCCGGTCGATTTCGACGTGCTGGACAGGTTGCTGGAGAAGGTGGCGGGGCGTTGAGCTGGTTGGGTTAGCTGGTGCTTTTGCGCTTTCGGCAGTTGCGTGTTCGCGTTGGTTTATCAGCGTTGCGCCGTGCGGGGCGGCGCTTACTCGCATAACGCTCGAATTCAAGAAGCGTCAGCTTTGCGCAGCTTCATCGACACAACATTTCGCCTGCCTGTTTCGTTCTGACTTCAAATCCGATAACTTTGCTATCCAAAAGAAGAGGGAGCACCGCGGCGCCAAAAACCACCACCCTACCCCCTCACCACCCGCAACGGAAAAATAACCCTCGACGCAAGCAACCCCAACGCCCCACCCAAAAGCGTCTCCCAGGCCCGCGCCGTCAGCAGTTCCACGGAATGCACCCCGCTCGCCGCCATCGTCACGATGAGCACGAACGCAAAGGCCCCACACGCGACGTCATACCGCTCCGGCAACGCCATCGCATAAGCGATCATCGCGAACGCGGACAAGATCCAGACGACGAGCGGCCAATGCTCCGCAAGCGGCAGGCAAACGATGCCGATCGGCACCCCGACGAGCGTCCCGTAGATGCGTCGCCGCACGCGCTCCGCCGTCCCGACCGCCGACGTCGCGACGACATACACGCAAGCCGTGATCGCCCACGCCGATTCCGCCAGCCCGAACGCGCGGTTCAGCACTACGACGACGAGCGCGCCGCACGCCGCCTGCAGGCCCATCGCGAACGCCGGCGATATCGCGTGACGTCCATACGCAGGCTCGGACGCCAACGCCGGCAGCACGGCCGGATGCTCGGCCGGCCCGCTCAACATGCGCGGCACGATGGCAGCAAGCATCCCGATCAGCAAGGCGATCAGAATCGCCCGTGAATCGCCGGGCCTGAGGTCCATCCCATAGGCGAGAAGCTGTCCGATGTAGAGCTGCGAGCCGATACCCGCGCCGGTCACTCCGAACCGCTTCAGGTAGCCCGCCAGAAAGGCGCCCGTCACGAGAATCAGCTCGGCGCCGCCGCGCCCGAGCTCGCGCAGCGACGGGCCGAACAGAGCAAAGGTCAGCGCACCGAACGCCGCCGCGATGCACAGCACGACGAGATCGCGGCTCGATTCGAAACGCGTCGCGCGCGCCTCCGACACGCTCGCCCAGAGCGCGAACCCGCCCGCGAGCCCGCCGACGGACACGCCCGGCGGCACGCTCTGCGTCACGTCCTGCAACGCGCCGAGCGCCGCCGCGAGGCCGTACGCGGTGACGAGCCGCAATCCCTTGATACGCCGATGCGTGCCGGGATCGACGCGATCGAGCCACGCGAGCGCCGCCTCGGCGCGACGTGCGCCCGATCGCGCGAGCGTCAGCGCCGTGTCCGCGAGGCCGGATCTCGCGTCGCCGATATCTTCCTCGTCATCCATGGGCATCCACCGAAGGGAACGCGTCTGCAACGCATTCTAGGCGATGCCGCGCCCCGGGTTCCGCCTGCGTGCGCGTCCGACAGGCGTTTTCGCCGCGCCACGCCCCGCCGCCTCGACGATGCAGCCCGCGAGCCGCGTCGCCGCATCCGGCTCGTCCGCACGCAGGCGCCGCGCGCGCTCGACGAGACCGATCTCGCGATGGAACGTGGCATCGCCGAGTTCGAGCGCGACCGCACCGCGCGGCCACGCACCGATGCCGTCTGACACCGGCAGAAGCGCCACGCCCAGGCCCCGCGCCACCAGTTGCGCGATGCCCGGCAGCTCGTCGACTTCGATCGAGTCGCGCACCGCGATGCGGCGCTTGGTCAGAAACATATCGACTTGCCGCCCGCCGAACGAGCGCCGGTCATAACGGATGAACGGCTCCGTTTCGATCAGTTCGCGCCAGTCAGCGCCTTTCCTGGCGGCGGGCGCGAGCAGCACGAACGGCTCCGCGACGAGCGTGCGCCATCGCAGCTCTATCTGCAGCGCGAACGGCGGACGGATGATGACGGCCATGTCCATCTCGCCCGCATCGACGCTCGCCAGCAGATTGAGCGAAACGCCCGGCACGAGCCGGATGCGCCAGGCGGGCAGCACGCGCCGGAATGCGCCGATCGCTTCGGGCAAAAGCACCGCATGGGCCGAGGCGATCGCGCCCACCGAAAGCAAGCCGCCGCGCCCGTCCTCGCCTTCCGGTTCGGCCAGACGCGCGTACAGTGCGATCAGTTCGTCGGCGAGTTCGAGCGTGCGTCTGCCCGCCTTGTTGAGCGTCGCGGAGCGGCCGGTGCGGTCGAAGAGCGTGACGCCGAGATGCGCTTCGAGGCGCTGCATCTGCGCGCTCACCGCCGACTGCGTGAGGCCGATATGCGCGCCCGCGCCCGCAAACGTACCGTGGCGCGCCACCGCGATGAAGGTCTGAAGTTCGCGCAGCATGTCGATTCATCGAAAATATTGGAGGTGACTCACGCAATATATCGTTTTTCAACAGATTTATTTATCAATACACTGGGGTTTCGTTCCCCACATGTCGATTAAAGGATTCACGCCATGAGCACGACCCAGCACGCCATGCCGCCCTTCCATCTCGCGTTCCCCGTTCACAGCCTCGCCGCTGCGCGCGAGTTTTACGGCGAATTGCTCGGCTGCCCGGAAGGCCGCAGCTCCGACGCCTGGGTCGATTTCAATTTCTATGGGCATCAGATCGTCGCGCATCTCGCGCCCGAGGAAGCCGGGCATCGTTCGACGAGCGCGGTCGACGGCGACGCGGTGCCGGTGCGCCACTTCGGCGTCGTGCTGTCTGTTCCGCAATGGGAAGAACTGGCCGGCAGACTGCGCGCCGCGGGCACGCGCTTCATCATCGAGCCGCATGTGCGCTTCAGGGGCGAAGTCGGCGAGCAGGCGACGATGTTCTTCCTCGATCCGTCGGGCAATGCCGTGGAGATCAAGGCGTTCGCGGATATGTCGTCGCTGTTCGCGAAGTAAGACGTCGATCAAAAGCCCAAAAGCAAACGGGACGCCAGCGGCGTCCCGTTCGTCATTTCATCGCGCGTTTCCCGTTACTGACCCGAGCCGCTCGCGCTGACCGGCGCGCCCGGTCCGCTCGGCGCCGCCGTGCCGCCCGGCGCGGTGGACGGGCCCGCGTTCATCGGGCTCTTCTGCATCTTCTTCGAATGCGTGGATTTGTGGGATTTCGACTGCGCGTGCTGCGTGGTCGTTTGCGCGTTGTCGCCGGCCTGCAGGCCCGTGCTCGAGCTCGGCGGATTGTCCTGCGCGAAAGCGGATGCACAGACGAGAGCGAAGGCGCCGGCAGCGGCGGAAAGGGCGAAACGTTTCATATCGGACACTCCTGTTTGCGGTTTGCGAAATGCGATGCTTGCGGCTTGTTCTGCCTGCTGGCCGCGACGCTTGAGCCGCGGCCGGTTCGCACGATACGAATCAGCACGCGACATGCCACGGTCTGACGATTCGCAAACGGAGTGTCGTCGAATGAAAGGCGTTCAGGTTCTGAACACGGAGACCGCGCGCTTCAGCTCTTCGGCCTGAACGGCGAGCGCGGCAGCGGCGGCCGTCGCCTGCTCGACGAGCGCCGCGTTCTGTTGCGTGACGGCGTCCATCTGCGTGATCGCGACGCCGACCTGTTCGATGCCCTGCGTTTGCTGCGACGAGGCCGACGAGATCTCGTTCATGATGTCGTTCACGCGCGTGACGGACGTGAGAATCTGCTTCATCGTGTCGCCGGATTGCTGCGCGAGATCCTGCCCCGCCGTGACGTTCGTCACCGATTCGTCGATGAGCGTCTTCACGTCCTTCGCCGCGGCCGCGCAACGCTGCGCGAGCGCGCGCACTTCCGATGCGACCACCGCGAATCCGCGCCCGTGCTCACCCGCGCGCGCCGCCTCGACGGCCGCGTTCAACGCGAGAATGTTGGTCTGAAACGCGATGCCTTCGATCACGCCGATGATGTCGACGATCTTCTCCGAGCTGCCCGCGATCTTGTCCATCGTCGCCACGACGCCGAGCACGACGCCGCTGCCGCTTTCGACCGTCGACGACGCGCTCGCCGCGAGCTGGCTCGCCTGGCCGGCGTTATCCGAATTGAGGCGCACGGTCGAGGTGAGCTCTTCCATGCTCGATGCGGTTTCCGCGAGCGAAGCCGCCTGCTCTTCGGTACGCGAAGACAGATCGTGATGACCGTCTGCAATTTCCCGCGACGCCGCCGTGATGCCATCCGCGACGAGCTTGATCTGCGCGATCGTCTGCGTGAGACGCGACTGCATCGTGTGCATCGAATGCATGAGACTCGAATCGTCGCCCGGCTTCACCTGCACGGCCTGCGCGAGATCGCCCGCCGCGATGCGCTGGCAGACGATCGACACATCCTGCGGATCGCCGCCGATGCTCTTCAGCACGCCGCGGATGATGAGCGCCATCGCGAGCGTCAACGCCGCGCCGATCACGCCGATGAGCAGCAGCGACTTGAGCACGATCGCATGAAAGGCCGTGTCGATATCGTCGATATACGCGCCCGTGTAGATATGCCAGTCCCATTCGCGCACGTAGTCGCCGTATGTGATCTTTGGCAGCGGCTCGGTCTCGCCGGGCTTCGGATAGAGATAGGTCGTGATATGCGAGCCGTCGAGACCGTGCTTGACGATTTCGCCGGTGAAGTGCTTGCCGGTGCTGTCGACGAAATCATTGATCTTGTTTTCCGTGTCCGGGCGCACCGAGTTCAGCACCTGAAACATCTTCGAATCGAGGATGGCGAGATAGCCGTTCGTGCCGTAACGGATCGCGCGCACGCTGGCGATCGCGAGCTTCTTCGCGTCTTCCGCGGGCAGCGCGCCGCTTTGCGCCTGCTTGACATAGAACCTGACGACGCTCGTCGCCGATTGAACCTGTTCGGCGAGCGCGTTTTCACGGTTGCGCATCAGCGAGTGTTTCGTGGAGATCGCATTGAGCGCGCACAGAAGAATCAGACTGAGCCATACGAAGCCCACGGTGCTCATGAGCTTGGTCTTGAAGGATATTTTTTTCACGATCTGGTTGAAGGAGCCGATGAAAGCGCCGGGGCAGGCGCTTGCTGTGCGGCTTGCGATCGTGTGCCGTTTTACGTTTGCGTGAAAAGGCGCATCGTGGCCCTGCGATCGAAAGCCGTATGGGAATTAACGGCAGACAGATGCCGTTCTTGAGGCGCTGGACCTCGCGCGACGCGGGTCATGCAAAGAAAAACGCCCCGCGAGACCGAAGCCACGCGGGGCGCTATGCCTGCACGAAACTGCGTCGAATCAATGCCCGACCGGTTCCGTCGCCTTGAGGTCGCTCGCCATCGCCGTCTCCGGATGCGCCGCCTGCTTGATCAGGAGCGCGACAGCCGAGACGATTCCCGCCACCGCGATCGTCGCGAAAATGCCGCCGAAGCTGAAATGCAGGCGCGTCAGTTCGGCGACGAGGAACGATCCCGCGATGCCGCCGAAGCGCCCGATGCCGAGCATCCACGCGACACCCGTGCCGCGTCCCTGCGTCGGATAGAACGCCGCCGCCAGCGCGGGCATCGACGATTGCGCGGTGTTCATCAGAACGCCCGCGAGGAACACGACGAGCACGAGCATGCCGACGTTGCCCACGGCCTGACCGATCAGATACACGCTCACGGCGGTGAGCGCATAACACGCCGCGATGATGCGGTTGGCGTTGAACTTGTCCATCAGCACGCCGCACAGCACCGCGCCGACGCCGCCGAGCGGGAACAGCGCGGAAATGAGCGTCGCTTTCTGCGGCGTCAATCCGGATTCCTTCAGCAGGATCGGCATCCAGTTGATCGATGCGTAGAAGATCACGAGGCCCATGAAGTAGGCGAGCCACAGCATGACCGAGCCGACGATGTACGAGCGCGACAGCACCACGCTCATGCCGCTCTGCCCCGCCGCGGCGGGCGCGGCTTCCGTCATGAAGAACGAGCCCGCCTGCATGGCGTCGGAGGAGATGCGCGCGAGCGTCGCGCGAATCTTCTCGACTGGCTTCGCCTTCGCCACCATATAACGCACCGATTCCGGCAGCTTCACGATGAGCAGCACCGACAGCACGAGCGGCGCCACGCCGCCCAGCATCAGCACGCTGCGCCAGCCGAAATGCGGAATCATCCATGCCGCGAGAAAGCCGCCGAACGCCGCGCCGAGCGGAAAGCCGCAGAACATCAGATTGATGAGCGTCGCGCGGCGGTTGTCGGGGCAGAACTCGCTCATCATCGTGACGGCGTTCGGCATGGCCGCGCCGAGGCCGACGCCGGTGATGAAGCGCAGCGTCGTCAGTTGCGTGAGGTCCGCGGCGAACGACGACGCGAGACACGCCACGCCGAAGAGCAGCACCGACGAGAGCAGCATCGCGCGGCGGCCGAGCTTGTCGGACAGCGGCCCGGAAAGCAGCGCGCCCGCGGCGAGCCCGAAGAGCGCCGCGCTCAGAACGGGCGCGAGCGCCGGCCGGCTGATATGCCATTCGTTGACGAGCGAAGGCGCAATGAAGCCGATCGCGGCGGTATCGAAACCATCCAGAAGGACGATCACGAAGCACATCACGAAGATGAGCCATTGAAACGGCGAGAACGGATGCTCGTTGATGAACGTCTGTACGTTCACGGCAGGACTTCTACTCACTTCATTCCCTTTTCGATGATGGGCGCGCGCCTCGCAAGGCCGCATCCCGGAACTGAAACCGCTTCCCGCCGGCGTTTTTGTCGTTGTCGTGCGAGCCGCAGACCCGGTCGTTGCATGGAAATCGGCGCGAATGTTCGTTAGACGAACACCGATTCACATAGCGAACACGCGTGTGAGGGTACTGAAGAAGCTCGCGCTTCGTCAACGCGGGCTTACCCGCGTATGACGAAGCGCTGACCTGTGGCTATCGGCGGGATGGGAATGAAGCGCGGCGTGTCAGGCTACGCGCCGTCCCGCGCGATACGTCTCGCGTGGAACCTGCAATCCGTCCACCGACGCGACGCGCACGAAGTCCGCGCGCAGGCCCGCCGCGATGGCGCCGCGATCGGTCAGGCCGGCCGCATGCGCCGGCGCCCACGACACCGTCGCGACCGCGCGCGGCAGCGACCAGGCCGCTTTGCTCACGAGATCGAATACAGCGATCAGCAGACTGGACGGCACGTAGTCCGAGGACAGGATATCCAGCAGCCCTTCGCGCGCCAGTTCGAGCGCCGACACGTTGCCCGAATGCGAGCCGCCGCGCACGACGTTCGGCGCGCCCATGATGGTCGCGATGCCGTGGTGGCGCGCGGCGCGGGCGGCGTCGAGCGTCGTCGGGAATTCGGCGAGCGCGATGCCGTCGCGCGCCGCTTCCTCGACGTGCTCGACGAGCGTGTCGTCGTGACTCGCGAGCGAGATGTTCAGGGACTTGCAACGCCCGACGATTTCCGCGCGATGCTTCGCGGCATAGCGCGCCTGATGTTCCGCCAGCTCGGCGAGGATCTTTTTCGTGTGCTCGTCGCTCCACTTGCCGTGACGCTCCTGATATTTGCGCCACTTCTCGTGGTCCTGCCATTGCCGTTGCCCCGGAGTGTGATCCATCACCGACGCGAGCCTGAAAAGCGGATGAGACGAGAGCGAATCGAACACTTCGACGACATCCGTCGTGCCCACTTCGCAACGCAGATGCAGAAAGTGATCGGCGCGCAGGAGATCGCGCTCGACGAACTTGCCGATCGACTTCGCGCATTGCACCTGGAGTTCGCGGCCGCGCACGCCGTCTTCGGGACGCGAGCCCACGCCGAGCGCATCGAACACCGTCGTGATGCCGGCGGATGCCACTTGCGCGTCATGGACGATGATCGCGGCCTCGTGATTCCACAACACGCCCGGACGCGGCGCGAGATGCTTTTCGATGTTGTCCGTATGCAGTTCGACGAAGCCCGGCAGCAGATAGTCGCCGTCCCAGTCGACGGCATCGCGCGCCGATGTATTGCCCGGCGCGATGTCGGCGATGCGTCCGTCCTCGACACGCACGGTGCCCGCGAACTCCTCGTCGCGCGTCACGATGCGCGCATTCTTGATCAGCATGTCTGCCACACTCCGGAATCGGTTTGAACGGAAGCGCCGCCGGCGCTCGCGAGCCGCACGATGCGGGTCGCGACGCGCTCGCGCGTGTCCTCGTCATGAAAGATGCCGACGATCGCCGCGCCTCGCTCGCGCGCCTCGACGATGAGGTCCGCGACCACGTCGCGGTTCTCGGCATCGAGCGACGCGGTGGGTTCATCGAGCAAAAGAAGAGGATGCGCCGCGATCAGCCCGCGCGCGATGTTCACGCGCTGCTGTTCGCCGCCCGAGAACGTCGCGGGCGCGAGCGCCCACAGGCGTCGCGGCACGTTGAGGCGTTCGAGCAACGCGCATGCGCGAGCGCGCGCTTCGTCTTCGTCCACGCCGCGCGACACGAGCGGCTCCGCAACGAGATCGAGCGACGACACACGCGGAATCGCGCGCAGGAACTGGCTGACATAGCCCATCGTCGTGTTTCGCAAGCGGATGATCTCGTGCGGCGCGGCTTCGGTCAGCACGACGTGGCGCGATGCACGGCTGTCGTCACGAATCGCGATGGTGCCGCGCGTCGCGAGATAGTTGCCGTACATGCAGCGCAGGAACGTGCTCTTGCCCGCACCCGATGCACCCGCGAGCACGACACATTCGCCGCGCTCGACATCGAGCGAAACGCCCGACAGCGCAGCAATACGGACGCCCCCCTGCTGATGCAGCGTAAAGGTCTTTTCGATGCCGCGTGCCTGCAGCATCAGCGTGTCGTTCGTGACAAAGGCATTCATGGTCATCTGTCGCACCTCAAACGGGCAGCACGGACGCGACGAGCGTCTGTGTGTAAGGATGTTGCGGATCATCGAGCACCTGGTCCGTAAGACCGCTCTCGACGACGCGCCCGTCCTTCATCACCATCAGCCGATGCGCGAGCAGACGCGCGACGCCGATGTCGTGCGTGACGATCACCGCGGCGAGATGCAGCTTGCTCGTCAACGTGCGCAGCAGGTCGAGCAGGCGCGCCTGCACGGATACATCGAGGCCGGCGGTCGGCTCGTCCATGAACACGAGGCGCGGCCCCGTCACCAGATTACGCGCGATCTGCAAGCGCTGTTGCATGCCGCCCGAAAACGCCGAAGGCAATTCGTCGATGCGCGCCGCATCCAGTTCGACGCGGCTCATCCAGTCGGCGGCAGTTTCGCGCAACCGTCCGTAGTGACGCGCGCCGATCGCCATCAACGGCTCGCCGATGTTCGCGCCCGCGGATACGTTGCGGCGCAGGCCGTCGCGTGCGTTCTGGTGCACGAAGCCCCATTCGGTGCGCGACAGAAGACGCTTGCGTGCTTCGGCAAGCGTCGATAGATCGAGCGCCTCCCCTTCGCGCGTGGTGTAGGTGAGCGCGCCGCCGTCTATTTCGCTGCGCAACGCGAGCGCATTCAGCAAGGTCGATTTGCCCGAGCCCGATTCGCCGACGATGCACAGCACCTCGCCCGGATAGACCTCGAGATCGATATCGACACAACCGCCGCGTCCGTCATAACGCTTCGTGAGGCGCGTCGCCTTCAGCAGTGCGTTCATTGCGCGACCTCTTCGTCGTCGCGACGGCTATGGCAGTAATCGCTGTCGGAGCAGACGAACATGCGCGTGCCCTGATCGTCGACGATCATCTCGTCGAGAAAGCTTTCATGCGAACCGCACAGCGCGCACGCGTGCTCCCACTTCTGCACGCTGAACGGATGATCCTCGAAATCCAGGCTCTTCACTTTCGTATAAGGCGGTATCGCATAGATGCGCCGTTCGCGGCCAGCGCCGAAGAGTTGCAATGCAGGGTTCATGTGCATCTTCGGGTTGTCGAACTTCGGGATCGGCGAGGGCGATGTGAGATAGCGGTCGTTCACCAGCACCGGATAATCGTAAGTCGTCGCAATGCTGCCGTGCTGCACGATATCCTCATAATATTTCACGTTGATGAGGCCATAGTCCGCGAGCGCGTGGAGCTTTCTGCACTCCGTCACGCGCGGTTCGAGACGGAACAGCGGCTCGGGCATCGGCACCTGATAGACGATGATCTGCTTGTCCGTCAGCGGCGTCTCCGGAATGCGGTGGCGCGTCTGCACGATGGTCGCCTCCGCCGTGCGCGTGGTGGTCGCCACGCCCGCGGTGCGCGCGAAGAAGCGGCGGATGTTCACCGCGTTCGTCGTCTCGTCGGAGCCTTGATCGATAACTTTCAACGTATCGCTCTCGCCGATGATCGCCGACGTCACCTGCAAGCCGCCCGTGCCCCATCCATACGGAAGCGGCATTTCGCGCGACGCGAACGGCACCTGATAACCCGGCACCGCCACCGCCTTGAGCAGCGCACGGCGAATCATGCGTTTGGTCTGCTCGTCGAGGTACGCGAAGTTATAGCCTTCGGTGAGTGCGTTCATGCCGCATTCTCCTTGTTGTCATCCGCGCCATGCGCCGCACGCAGGCGGCGAAGCAGCTCCAGCTCGGACTGGAAATCGACGTAATGCGGCAATTTCAGGTGTTGCACGAAACCGGACGCTTCCACGTTATCGCTGTGGTACAGCACGAACTCGGCATCCTGCGTGGGCGAAGCAACGGACTCACCCAGTTCTTCCGCGCGCAATGCGCGGTCCACGAGCGCCATCGCCATCGCCTTGCGCTCCGAATGACCGAAGGCGAGGCCATAGCCTTGCGTGAACGTCGGCGGCACATCGCCGCTGCCCGCGAACTGGTTGATCATCTGACACTCGGTCACTTCGATATCGCCGATCTCGACCGCGAAGCCCAGCTCATCGACGACCATCTCCACCGCCACTTCGCCGTGACGGATCTCGCCCGCGAACGGATGACTGTGCGCATAGCCGCGCTGCGTCGCATAGCCGACCGCGAGCAGAAAGCCTTCGTCGCCGCGCGCGAGGTTTTGCAGGCGCGTCGAGCGATCGGCGGGAAACGACAGCGGCTCGCGCGACAGATCGCCCGGTGGCGGCGCGTTCTCGTGCGAACGTTCCTGCTCGATGAGGCCTTCCTTGTCGAGCATGGACAGCACGCGCGGCATCGCGCTTTCGCCGGAAGCCTTCGCCGCGATAGTTGCATCGCCAACTTGTTCGCCTTCGGCGAGCAAGGTGAAATCGAGCAGGCGCTGAGTGTAGTCGTAGGTACCGCCCAGCATCTGGCCGCCGGGAATGTCCTTGAACGCCGCCGAGATGCGGCGCTCGACGCACATGGCTTCCGTGTCGATCGGCAGCGTGTAGCCGAAGCGCGGCAATGTCGTGCGATAGGCGCGCAGCAGGAAGATCGCTTCGACGAGATCGCCCGCCGCCTGCTTGATGGCGAGCGCGGCGAGGTCTTCGTCGTAGACGGAGCCTTCAGTCATCACGCGCGCGACGGCAAGACGCATCTGCTCGCGAATCTGCGCGACGGAAAGCTCGGGCACGGCGACATCGCCACGACGCTTTTTCGCGAGCACGTCCCATGACCGTTCGATGGCGCGTTCACCACCCTTGACCGCGACGTACATCAGCTCACCTCCACGTGCGTCGTGCGCGGCAGGCCGACGAGCGAGCCGCCCGCGACGAAGTAGCAATCGATGCCGCAAGGAAAGAGCGCGGTGAGCGCCGCGCGCTCGCGCCAGAACTCGCGCGACAATCCCGCAATGCCCACCGTGCGCGACGCCGCGATGCCGGGACCGCGCCATGCAAGCGGTTCGCCTTCGGTCAACGAGGGCACGCGAATGAACAACGTCGCGGAGTCCTCGGGCGATTCGGGATCGCCGTGCGAAAACGTATCGAGCGAAGGCATGTCGCGCGCATCGTCGATATAGGCGAACGCGGCCGCGCGGCGATCGCGCGTCAAGGTCGCGCTCGCGTGAAAACGCAGGGCGTCGCCCAGCACGCCGTCTTCGCGCTCGATGAAAACCGGCGTCGAATAATCCGTCAGCGCGAGCAGCGACGCGAACGCCGCGAGCGGCACGCGTGCGGCGAGCGCATCGCGCATTGCGTGATTGTTCGGCAACGCGGCATCGATCGCGACGATGCTGCCCGGGCGCGACAGCGCATCGAGCAACGCGCGGAACACGCGCTGCGCGTCGTGCACCGTGTCGTTGAAGCCGGGCACGAGCCGGGTCATGTCGATCTGCATCATTCGCCTCTCACCATCGTGAAAAATTCGACCTTGGTCGCGGCCGCTTCGGCTTCCTTGCGACGCCGCTCATCGGCGATGCGTGCGGCCAGCGGTGCAACCAGTTGCGTCTGCAACTTGTCCGCATAGCGGGGCATCTGCAGGAGCGCGTCGGCGAGCGCGGCGAGCGTTGCGCGCTCCTTGTCGCGGCCCATGTGTACCGCGACGCCGACCGGCGCGCTGCCGTCGTCGAGCACGAGACGCAGCGTGGCGCGCGTGACGGTCGTCTCGCCGAGATTGAACGCATCGCCCGTGCCGCCGATGCGCCCGCGCACCATCGCAAGCCCGATGTCCGGCGCGCGCAGCCACACATAAGCGGGCACCTTCGCGCCTTCGAGCGCCGCATCGAGCGCCTGTTTCAGCGCGTCGCGCGGCGTGCGCGCGAGCACCGCCATCCATTCACGGCGGCCGAAAGCGTTCCGCGACTCCATTGAATTACTCATCGCTTTCCCTATGTTCGAAAGGATCCGGCCGTCCTATGCTACTCGTCGCCTTATCTAGTCGTCTAGACGTTTGGTCGTGTAGTGAGGCTTTTCACATTTCCATCACGAGTTGCGCACTACAATCCGGAAGAACGATATTCAAACCGACAGGAATGACAGCGCCATGACATCCAGCGAAAATGCCGCGCCTCTCCATGCGGTCGAGCGCGGCGCGGGGGTTGCGGTCTGGCGGCAGATCGAGCAGATCCTCGCCGCGGAGATCGCCGCAAAGAGCTTCGGCGACGAAGGACGTCTGCCGAGCGAGGCCGAACTCGCCAGGCGCTTCGACGTGAACCGTCATACCGTGCGCCGCGCGATGCTTCGGCTCGCCGCGACGGGCCTCGTCAGCGTCGAGCAGGGGCGCGGCACGTTCGTGCAGCCGGGCGCGATCGACTATCAGATCGGACGCCGCACGCGCTTCACGGAGAACCTGCGCCGCCAGAAGCACACGTCGGCGGGCGTCGTGTTGAGCTCGGAGCGCGTGAAGGCCGATCCGGCCGTCGCGAAGGCACTCGGCGTGCGCGCGGGCACGCTCGTCTATCAGATCGAAACGCGCCACGATTCCGACGGCATCCCGATGACTTACGCGCGTAACTGGTATCCGGCCACGCGCTTCAACGATCTGCCCGCGTCGATCGAAGCGGCGGGCGGCATCAGCGCTGCGCTTGCGAAGTTCGGCGTGAAGGACTACACGCGCAAATGGAGCCGCATCGGCAGCGTGCTTCCTTCGTCGGACGTGGCGCGGCGCTTGCAGATCAATCGTCAGCAGCCGGTGCTGTGGGTCGAGAACGTCGATGTCGACGAGAACGGCGTGCCGATCAAATACGGCATCACGCATTTCGCGGCGGACCGCGTGCAGTTGATGGTCGAGCACGATCTATGAGCGTTGCCGCCCATCCGCGCGTGGCGCTCTATTACGCCCCGCCCGCCTCCTCCGCATGGTGGCGCGACGGTTGCGAGTGGCTCGGGCGCGATCCCGAGAACGGACGCGAGACCGCGACGGCCGTTCATGACGTCACGCATGCGCCGCGCCGTTACGGCTGGCACGCGACGCTCGTCGCGCCCTTCCACATGGCCCCCGGCATCGAACTCGCGGACGTGCTCGCGTGCGCTCGCGCATGGGCAAGCGCAGTGCCGCGCTTCGAGATGCGCGTCAAGGCGGCCGAACTGGGCCGCTTCGTCGCGCTGCGGCCCGCCGAAGCCAGCGACGACGCGACGCTTCGCACGCTCGCCGCCAGTGCCCTGCAGGCGCTTTCCGGGCTACGCGCCACGCCTTCGCCTGAAAGCCTCGAACGGCGCATTCACGAGGACATGAGCGCGCGCCAGGTCGAGCTTCTGCGCGCATGGGGCTATCCGTATGTCTTCGACGAATATCGCTTTCACATGACGCTTTCAGATTCGCTCGACGACGCGAACGCGCGCGCGTCGATCGTGTCGGAATGGATGCGGCGCATCGATGCGCTCGGCCCGCTGCCGGTGCACGGCGCGGCGCTTTTCATCGAACCCGAGCCGGGCGCGGCCTTCACGCTGTGGCAGCGCCTGCCGTTCAACAACGCACAGGATGTGGCATGACCGAAGTCGATAGCTCGAAACTGATCTACGTGATGGGACCATCGGGCGCGGGCAAGGACTCTTTGCTCGGCTTCGCGCGCGAACGCATCGGCGCGCAGGTGATGTTCGCGCATCGCTACATCACGCGCGCGGTCGGGGAAGGGGAGAACCATATCGCGCTGTCGCATGACGAGTTCACTTCGAGGCTTTCATATGGCCTCTTCGCGATGCATTGGACGAGCCTCGGGCTGCGCTACGGCATCGGCATCGAACTGGATGCGTGGCTTGCGCGCGGCATGCCCGTCGTCGTGAACGGTTCGCGGCAGCACGCGGGACTCGCGCTCGACCGTTATCCCGACGCGCGCTTCGTGCATATCGATGCAACGCCTTCGGTCCTGGCCGCGCGTCTCGCGCGCCGCGGACGCGAGGATGCGCGGCAGATCGAAGCGCGGCTTGCGCGCCGCCCCGCGTTCGAATTGCCGTCGCACGCGCGCGTCGTGAACATCGACAATTCCGGCATGCTCGCCGACGCCGGCACGCAATTCCTCGACGTGCTCGCGGTCGCGGGCCGCGTCTAGGCTCACCGCGCCCTTCTCTCTTCCGCGACGGGACAATTCACGGTGGCCGAGGAATTTTGAGGCAGACACGCAAATGCCGCCACGTCCTGATGTCGTGACGCAGCTCAGATCACGCGCTCGCGCACCCAGCCGGATACGAGGTCGATCAGCGACACGATCACGATGACGATCAGCATCACCGCGCATGTCTGCGCATAGTTGAACGAGCGGATCGCCTCATAGAGCACGACGCCGATCCCGCCCGCGCCCACCATGCCGACGACCATCGCGGAGCGCACGTTCGACTCGAAGCGATACAGCGCGAACGAGATCCACAACGGCAACACCTGCGGCAGCACGCCGTAGACGATTTCATCGAGACTGCTCGCGCCGGTGGCGCGCACGCCTTCGGCGGGCCTCGAATCGACGGCCTCGACCGCTTCCGCGAAAAGCTTCGCGAGCACGCCCGTCGTATGCACCCAAAGCGCGAGCACGCCGGCGAACGGACCGAGCCCGACCGCGACGATGAAGAGCATCGCGAAGACCATTTCGTTGATCGCGCGGCACGCGTCCATCAAACGTCGCACCGGTTGCGAGACCCACGCGGGCGCGATGTTCTGCGCCGAAAGCAAGCCGCACGGCACTGCGCAAACCAGCGCGAGCGCCGTGCCCCACACCGCGACCGCGAGCGTCACGATCATTTCATGCGCATACGTGCGCCATTCCGTGAAGTCGGGTGGAAAGAAGTCGCGTGCGAACTCGCTCATGTTGCCCGATGCGCCGAGCAGATCGAGCGGACGCATGTCCGCGCTTTTCCATGACAGCCCGAGCACGGCGATGACGACGATCCAGCCGAGCATCGACGTCCAGCTTCGCCTGGGTGCGCTCGTCGTGATGGGCCGGACGACGCCGGCCTCGAACGTGGCTACGTCGAGCGGCTTCATTTACTTCGCCGCCGTGCTGTCGAGCGCGGCGATCTTCTGATCGAGCGCTGCGAGCTGCGCTTCCTTGTCGGCGGCGTCGAGATGCGCATCGTTCTGCACCTGCTCCTTCTTCTGAAAGAGTGACATCTGACGAATGGGCACGAGCTGCGCGTTCGACGAATCCGCGAAGCCCGAATAACCCGATATCGAAGCCATCACCGCCTGCTCGCGCGGATCCTTTTCAGCGTAGTGATCGAAGAAGCTGCGCAGCTTTTCCTTCGTCGCCTGCGGCAGATCGCGGCGCCACACGAGCGGGTCGGACGGGATCAGCGGCGACTTCCACAGCACGCGCACCTTCGGATACAGCTCCGGATGCTGCTTCTTGATGGTGTCGAGCATGTCGGTGTTGTTGGTCGCGACGTCGATCTTGTCGTTCACGACCGCGAGCATGTTCGCCTCATGACTCGACGGCAACACGCTCTTGAACGCGCGCTTCGCATTGATACCGTTCTTCGCGAACAGATAGTACGAAGGCACGAGCGTGCCCGACGTGGAGTTCGGATCGCCGAAGCCGAGATTGATGTCCTTCGTGTTCTTCAGCACCTGATCGAGCGACTTCCACTTGCTGTTCGCGTTCGTGATGAGCAGCGAGTAATAGCCCGCTTCGCCGTTCTTGTACTTCACTTTCGCGAAGACTTCGCCATTCGAACGATCGACGGCTTCGATCGCCGAAGCATTCCCGAAGAAGCCGATCTGCACCTTGTTGAAGCGCATCGCCTCGATGATGCCCGCATAGTCGGTCGCGAAATACGCCTTCACGTCGAGGCCGGTCTGCTTGTTCAGATCGTCGATGAGCGGCTGCCAGCGCTGCTTGAGCGCGGCGGACGAATCGGTGGAGATGATGCCGAAGTTGATCGTCTCGGCAAGAACGGTCTGCGTCAGAAGGCAAGACGCGAGCGCGGCGCCGGCCAGGAAGAGACGGGCTGTTTTCATGATGCGATCCAGGGTTGATGTTCGGTTCGAAACTTAAACGCCCGCGGCCGAGGCGAATGCCTGCGAAGCTTGCGTGTGCGCGCTCGGCGCGCTGCGATGCGTGAGCAGTTCGTCCGCCGACGAGCCGTACAGCTCGCGCAGCACGGCGGACGTGAGGCGCTCGCTCGCGCCGTCGAACACGACGCGGCCATCGCGCAACGCGATCGTGCGCGGGCAGTACTTCATCGCCACATCGATCTGATGCAGCGACACGACGACCGTCAGGCCGTGCTCGCGATTGAGCGCCTGCATCAACTCCATGACGCGGCGCGCCGATTCGGGATCGAGCGATGCGATGGGCTCATCGGCGAGCACGATGCGCGCGCGCTGCACGAGCGCGCGGGCCAGTGCGGCGCGTTGCTGCTGGCCGCCGGACAGATTGCTCGCGCGCTCGAATGCGTGCTCGCCGATGCCCATCGCGGTGAGCGATTCCATCGCGAGCGAGCGCTCGCCGCGCGGGAAGCGGCCCGCGAGACGCCGCCACAGCGATACGCGCGACAACGCGCCGATCAGCACGTTGGTCAGCACCGAAAGGCGTCCGACTAGATTGAATTGCTGAAACACGAAGGCGACGTCGCGGCGGATCGGGCGCACTTCGCGCACGATCCTGCCGTTCTGCTGGATCGGCCGGCCGAGCAACGTGACGTGCGATGGCGCGGGGTCGGATGCCGTGAAGCCCGCGATGTGCCGCAGGAGCGTCGATTTGCCGGACCCCGATGCGCCGATGAGCGCGACCATTTCGCCCTCCTCCACGCGCAGATCGACGGAATCGAGCGCCTTGCGGCCGTTTCCGAACGTCTTGGTGAGACGCTCGATGCGAATTGCGTCCATAGCTTCCCTCGATGGGCGCGCTCAAACGGCGCGCTGAAACGTTCGGGAGATTCTAGGAAGCGAACATGACGAGACAGTGACGCGCATGAGACGTCTAGATGAATACATGACTTCATCGCGCCGTCGTCTGAGACGATCGAGCAGGAAATCGATCCGAACGAGCATTCGCGTTTCGTGTGGCGCGCGTCATGATGGTTGCAAATGCAACAACCATTCGGGACTTCATCATGAACACGATCCATACGGATGTCGCCATCATCGGCGCGGGCAGCGCGGGACTTTCCGCGTATCGCGCGGCGAAGGCGGCGGGCGCCTCGGCGATTCTCATCGAAGGCGGCGCGCACGGAACGACGTGTGCGCGCGTCGGATGTATGCCTTCGAAGCTGCTCATCGCTGCGGCCGACGCGGCGTATCACGCGACTCACGCCGATGCATTCGGCGTGCATATCGACGGCGCGGTGCTTATCGACGGGCGCGAGGTGATGGCGCGCGTGAAGCGTGAGCGCGATCGCTTCGTGGGCTTCGTCGTTGCGGGTGTCGATGCGATGCCCGATGCGGACAAGCTCATCGGCTATGCGCGTTTCATCGACGACAACTTGCTGCAAGTGGGCGAGCACACGCGAGTGCACGCGAAGAGCGTCGTGATCGCGACCGGATCGAGCCCCGTCATGCCCGCGATGTATCGCGCGCTCGGCGATCGCGCGGTCATCAACGACGACGTGTTCGCATGGGACGACCTGCCGAAGCGCGTCGCGGTGATCGGCGCGGGTGTCATCGGGCTGGAACTGGGTCAGGCGCTGGCGCGGCTCGGCGTGCGGGTATCGGTATTGGGTGCGCGCGGACGCGTCGGGCCCTTGAGCGATCCGGATGTGCGCGGCTATGCCGAACGTGTATTCGCAGAAGCGCTTCATTTCGAGCCGCGTGCGCAAGTCGAAGCCGCTTTGCGCGAAGGCGATGAGGTGCGCCTGCGTTATGTCTCCGGTGCCGGGGAGCTGATCGAGGACACGTTCGACTATGTGCTCGTGGCCGCGGGACGCAAGCCGAATGTCGGCGGGCTTGGTCTGCACGACACGTCCCTCGCACTCGATGACGATGGATCGCCGCTCCATGATGCGCTGACCTTGCAGGCGGGCACGCATCCGGTATTCATCGCGGGCGATGCGAACGGCGTGCTGCCCCTGCTTCACGAAGCCGCCGACGAAGGTCGCGCCGCAGGGACGAATGCAGCGCGTTATCCGCATGTCGTGGCGGTCGAGCGGCGCGCGCCGATCGCGATTGCGTTCACGGATCCGGGCATTGCGATGGTCGGTGCGCGTTACGTGGACCTAAAGCAAGGCACTTTCGTGACGGGCGAAGTGAGCTTCGAGGATCAAGGGCGCAGCCGCGTGATGCTCAGGAATCGCGGGCTGATGCACGTGTATGTCGATCGCGCGAGCCGCCGCTTCGTCGGCGCGGAATGGATCGGGCCGGATGCGGAGCATATTGCGCATCTGCTTGCGTGGGCTTTGCAAATGACGCTTACCGTCGATGAGATGTTGCGGATGCCGTTTTATCATCCGGTGGTTGAGGAGGGGCTGCGGACGGCGTTGCGGGATGCGGTAGGCAAGCTTGGCTGAAGGTTCGATTCGGAAGGCGTTGGTGGCCCGGTCATGGACGCAGTGCGTAAAGAGGAATTACGTCGTGTTGTTTGACGCGCTGCGCGGACCTCACCTGCGCACCGGACCCGGGCGCCGCGACGCCCGAAAGTCTTCCTCCTTTCAATATCTCGTAATATGAAAGTAATCCGATCTGATTCGATCCCGCTCTAGCGGCGCGAGCGCAAACGAGCTATCGCGGGCGCTAACTTGCGCAGCATGCACCCCGAATGCTGCCGCATTGCCGATCACGACTGCCGCACACGTAAAATGGGCCTCATGCCGAATGCATCTCCCACACCGCCGCGGCAAGAGCCCGAGTTGCCGCTTCACACGCCGAGCACCGCGTCGCTCGCGCTCGCCGCAGCCATCGCGATGATCGCGTGGCTCGCGTTCGCCGCGCAAACGGATATCACCATCGCGCGCGTGGTGCATCGCGGCTTCACCGTGTTCGATGGCATCGCTCGCATGAGCAGCTATCTGACGAACGTCACCGTACTGCTGACCGCACTTTGCTTCACATGCGTCGCGACACGCGCGCACTTCCCCATCGCGCGATTTTTTCGCAGGCCCACAGTGATTACGGCGATCGTCGTGTATATCGTGTTCGTCGGGATAGCCTATAACGCGTTGCTGCGATATCTCTGGACGCCTTCAGGTTATCGCGCGCTCGTCAATGAATCGCTGCATACGATCGTGCCCGCACTCGCGGCGTTGTACTGGTTTTTATTCGTGCCGCGTTTTCATCTGTCATTGCGACGATGTGCGCTCTGGCTCGTCTATCCGCTGTCTTATCTCTGCATCACGTTATGGCGCGGAAGACTTTCCGATTTCTATCCCTATCCATTCATCAACGTCACGGAACTCGGCTATGAGCGCGTGCTCATTAATGCCGCGATGCTCGTCGTCGCGTTTCTCGTGTTGATGAGCGTATTTCTCGCGATCAATCATCGGCGCGAAGACCTGAGCGTGACCGATCCGGAGACCGAATCCGGCGACTCGTCCTCCGGCCGGATCGATTAGGCTTCGACTCGCTTGCGGTTCACGATGAGGTCCGCGACGAACGCGACTGCCAGTGCAAAGGCACCGCACGCGAAGATCAGCGCGTAGTCGTTATGCGTATGCGAGAAGAGGAACGAATAGCCATATCCCGCGAGCGCCTGGCACAGCGCGAATGCCGATGTCGCCCGGCTCCACGCCGCGCGCTGCTCGACATGATCGTGCGGCAGGAGCTCATGCACGCGGCCGAGCGCGAGCGGCACGATGCCCGTCGTGGAGACGCCGAGCGCGACGGTCGCGACACCGATCACATACGGATTCGCGCATAGCGCCAGCAACGCCACTGCGCCCGCCTGCAGCGCCAGCACGAACCGGTACGCCATGCCGAAGCCGATGCGATCGCCCGCATTCCCGCAGATGAGCGGCCCGAAGATCGCCGCGACGCCATATAGCACCCAATAGCTCGCGCCCACTTCGGCGCCGCGTCCATAGCCACGCGCGATGCAATCGACGAGCAGAATCATCACGGGCACGAGACCGAGTGCATTCGCCGCGTATTGCGCGTACAGGAGCCGCAAACGCGCGCCGCCGAGCGCATCGGCTTGCATCGTGGCGGCTTGCGCAGCCACGGCGGGCGCATTGGCCGCAGGCCAGCCGAACCACGCGACTGCGGTTAGCGCGAGCGAGAACATGCCGAGACCCATCCACGTATCGTGCAGGCCGTGATGCAGGAGCCTTGGAATCAGCGTGCCCGATGCCGCGATACCGAAGCCCAGCCCGATAAAGATCATTCCGCTTGCGAAGCCGCGACGCGCGGGCGGGATATGCGGCAGGATCGTCGTTGCGACGAGCACCATGATCGCGCCGCCGGACAAGCCCGACAGAAAGCGCCATGCGAAGAACCACGCGATCGATAGCGGAAACGCGCACGCAAAGAACGCGGCCGTTGCGATCGCCATCAAGAGGCGCAGCGCGTGTCGATTGGTGAATGCCCGGGCAATCGCGCGGCCGAAAATCGCGCCTGCGAAATATCCCGCGAAATTCGCAGCACCGAGCGTCACCGCTTGCGATGACGTGAACCAGTGCGCTTCGATGAGCGGCGGAATGAGCGGCGTGTAAGCGAAGCGCGCGAGCCCGATCGCGACGAGACTCGCGCAAAAGCCCGCGAGCATCGCGAAAAGCGCGCGGGCATCGAGCGAAGTGTGCTGACCGCTGCGAATAGGCGATACCGTTTGATCCGACATGATGACGACTCCTGCGGCCAGGTGCGCGTGCACGCGGCCGGACAAAGTGACGTAAAAAAGGTGCGAGAGGTTTAGCGCTTTCCGGCGCTCAGGCCGAGAGGCGGCAGCTTGAGCATCGCCAGCGTCGGTCCGACGGCATTGCTCAGCAACGCAGGCTTCGGATCGACGCGTGCCAGCACGCGCACGCCGAGCAGCACCGCGAGGAGGCTGGTGGCGGCGGCGTCGGCGGACATCACGCGCTCGATGGCGCCGCTCTTCAGGCCAGCCTTCATGCAGCGCTCGAAGAACGCTCGCATCAGCGACATCTCTTCGGCGATGAGTTCGCGAAATTCTTCGTCTTCGGGCGACATCCCGAGCGCCGCGTTGACCAGCATGCAGCCCCGCCGATGTTCGTCCGACACGGAACGCTCGACGATCTCGCGAAAGAAGGCGGTAATGGCCCGGTCAGGCGGCATCGACGATTCGAGCCGCTGGATGCGCTCGCGCAAGGTGTGCTCGAGATAGTGATCGAGCGCACGCAGAAAGAGCGCGCGCTTGTCGCCGAAAGCGTTATAGAGACTCGGTTGTGTGAGCCCCGTGTACTGCACGAGGTCGCGCGTGGACGTGCCTTCGTAGCCGTGCGTCCAGAACGCTTCGGCAACGGCATCGAGCACGCTGTCCTCGTCGAAATTGCGCGGTCGCGCCATGATGCTGCTCCATCGAAATCGAAGGGGCCGATGTTTTATATCGGCTGATACAGAACGTATTGTATCGATGGATACAAAACCGTGCAGCATCCCCATTCGGCGATGCGGGTCATGCGTTGCGGGGAAATGAACCGAGGAAAGACGATGCGCTTCGGAAGACGCACTTGCGTCTCCGAAGGCGTGAGCGGTATCAGGCCTCTTTCGAATCGAACATCAATAGCTCGACGCCAGCCTGAGCGAAGTTGGCGAGATCGCCGGCGGTCTTCTGGCCTTCGGGCGAGCCGAGCGCGGTCTGGATCGCTTCGAGCGAATCGAACTGCAACAGCGCGACGAGGTGATAGGGCGAATCGCCCGACGCGGCCACGACCGGCCCGGTGCTGATCTCGTAGCGCCGCAAGCCCGGCAGCGTCTTCGCAAGCGGCGCATGGGTCGAAGCATAGTATTCGTCGAATGCTTTCGGGTCGGACGGGTTCTTGTATAGCGCTACGAGCTGAGCCATCGTCGTGTCTCCTGGTGGTTGTACGGCGTTAGAGAGAAAGATGCGGCAACGGTTTACTGCTTTTCGAGCTGAAGATAGATGCGCTGCACGTTCTGCGGCTGCGCGATCGCATAGAGCTTGTCATGCTCGAACGCGGGCACTTGCACGGTATGCATCGCCTCGGTGAGGCCGACGCCGTTCTTGTAGGCTCGCTTCACCGCTGCATCGAGTTCGCGGAGATAGTCGCCCGTGCGCATGATGCCGTCGCCTCGCAAGGGCGCGCCGAAGCCCGGAATAACCGTCTTCAGGTCGAGGGCATGCAGGTTTTCCAGCGCGGCGAGCCAGCCGGGAATCTGCTCGTTGCGCAATTCGGGGATGCGTCCGTTCGAGACGAGCCCGCCCGCGAAGAGCACGCCGCTTTGCGTGTCGAGCACGGCGAGGTCGCCGGGCGTGCTCGCGGGCCCGAAGTGCAGCAATTGCAGCTGGCGCCCGCCGCTCTCTATTTCCGTCGTGCCGTTCACCGTCTTGTCGGGCACCGTCACACGCGAGCCGGCCATTTCATCTTCGCCGAGCGTCTTGCGCAGATTGGCGAGGCAGATCGAGCAGCGCTCGCGGATCAGTTGCGCGGCGCGCGCGTGTGCGAGGATCGGCACGCCGTCGTCACGGAACGCGGCCGCGCCGAACACGAACTCGGGCGCCTGATGCGTGATGATGACGAGCTTCACCGGCAACGGCGTGATCTTGCGGATCGCTTCGATCATCGCGCGGCCATAGCGATACGACGCCCCCGTGTCGATCACGGTCACGCCCTCCGGCCCGACGATGAAGCCATTGTTCGCGACGATGCCGTGATTCGCGGGCGCAACCGCATCGTTGTCGCCAAGGAACGCGTACACGCCCGGCGCGATCGCGACGGGCGCGGGCATGCCGCTCATCGCCGCGCGCGCGAGCGTGCTCAACGCGAAGAGCAGCATGCAAACGAGCGCTCGCCAGCGGCTCGCCGTCATTTCATCGCCGATGTTTGCGCGCCGCCCGGTTGCGCGCTGATCGCCACGGCGCCGTCCCACTGCTTGTTCTTCGTATCCTCGATATGCGCTTTCAATTCGCCGCTGCCGCCCGGCACGAAATAGAAGCGGAAATTCGGGTTCTCGCTGATCGAGAAATTGACATTCGCGATCATCACGGGTTTATCCGCATACGTGACCGAGACCTTGCGAATGAAATACGCCGTTGCGTAGTTGCGCGTGACCTGATTCATCGCCATGCCGGTGCGATTCGGATGGCGCACCATCAATTGCGCGAGTTCGGGCTTGCCCGCGACGGCCTGACCTTCGGCCTGAATCCTGACTTGTCCCGCGGTGCGTTCGGCGGCGTCCTCGTCCTTGTCGGCGGGCGCGGAGCAGCCGCCGGATGCCTTCACGAAGCGAATTGCGCTATAGAGCTTGCCGTCGTTGGTCTCGGCGATCACACGCATGAACGTGTAGTCCTCCACGCGCACGCGCGTTTCGATCGTCGCGAGTCCCGATTCCGGTGTGAACTCGAACGAACCCGCATAAGGCTCGGGATTCTCGTCGATGAAAAGATAGAGCTTCCTGATGTAATGCGTGGGCGTCTGGGGGAATTGCGCGTTGACCGCGATCGGCACGACGGCGGCATCCGCCGCGCGCGCGGGCGCATCGAGCTTGATGACCGCATCGCCGTGCGGGTCGATCGCGCGGCCCTTGAACGTGCCTTCCTTGAAGTCGAGCCAGCGCACCACTTTCTCAGGATCGTCGTCGGGTTGCGCCGCTCGCGCGGCATACGGCGCGAAGAGCGCGGCGGCGAGGGTCGCGACCGTCACCGCGCGAGTGCCGGACCATGTTGTCTTCATGATGTCCCTCCAATGCTGCACTACTGCTCCCATTCGAGCTCCGCGTAAGCGGCCGTCACATTGCGACGGTGATAGATGTCGGCGAGGAGCCACGCATCCTTCCCGTCGATGCCGATACCATCGACGGCCTGCCGGATCGTTTCGCCCTTCTTGATGGCCGCACGCACATCGCGCGCCAGATCGGCGAGATAGCGTTCTTCGGCATCGAGCGATTGCCGCCACGGCGGGTCGAGCGGACCGTGCCCCGGCACGACATGACGCGGATTCATCTGGCGAATGCGCGCAATATCGTCGAGCCAGCCGGTCACGCTGCCATCGACGACGGGAAGGCAGCGCACGAACAAAAGATCGCCCGTCCACAAGGTGCCGCTCTTCTCATCGTATACCGTCAAATCGTTGTTGGTATGCGCGGTTTTCCATGTGCGCAGCGTGAGCGTGCGTCCGCCGAGGTCGAGCGTGCCGACGCCGTCGATCGTCATCGTCGGCGCGACGATCTCGCTGCCCGCCGCCGCGCTGCCGAGCTCGCGGTTCAGCGCGCGCATGTAGTTGTCCGCACGCGAGGCTTCGGCCTGCGCGAGCGCCACGCTGCCGACGAACTGCGGATGATCGTCCTTGAATGCCGCATTGCCGAAAATGTGATCCGGATGCATGTGCGTGTTGATGACATAGCAAACCGGCAGCGGCGTGACCGCGCGTATCGCGGCGCGCAACGCGCGGCCTTCGGCGAGCGTGCCGCCCGTGTCGATCACCGCGACGCAGCGCGTCCCGACGATGAAGCCCACGTTCGCGATATCGCCGCCGTTGTCGGGCGTCGCGATATCGTCGTGACCGCGATGCGCGTAATCGCCCGGCGCGATCTGGGTGATCGAAAGCACTGGCTCGCCATGCGCGATAGCTGCGCCTGCAATTAGTATGACGAAGACGCCATGACGCCAGGCGAAGGCGACGCTCATCGGACGCCGCCTGATTCGGCGAGGCGTCTGGGTCTGCGCAAGCCGAACTGCGCGTATTCGCGCTCGAGGAACGGCTCCGCGTTTTCGAGGAGGAAGCGACGAAATGCGAGACAGGTCGGCGAAAGTTGTTTCGAGCGTGAGTGCACGAGCTGCCAGGTCCGTTCGACAGGCGTGCCGTTCACGTCGAGCACGGCGATTTCGTCAGTGCGCAATTCGAGCAAAAGCGTGTGGAGCGAGATGAGGCTCACGCCCATTCCCGCCATCACGGCCTGCTTGATTGTTTCGTTGCTGCCGAGCGTGACGCTGCGCGCGGGCACGAAAAGGTTCTGCCGGAATACATGCTCGGCGACCGCACGCGTGCCTGATCCCGGCTCGCGCAGGAGGAACGTGTCGTTCGCGAGTTCCTGGAGATCGAAGGCCTTCGCATGACGCAACGGATGCGAAAGCGGCGCAACGATCACATGCGGATGATAGGCAAGCGGCTCGGCCGTGGTGCCGAGCTCGGGCGGCGGCCGGCCCATGATGGCGAGGTCGGTCGCATTGTCTTGCAGCAAACGCAGGAGCGTCTCGCGATTGCCGACGGAGAAATGCACATCGACTTTCGGATACTGCTGGCGATATAGCGCGAGCAGCTTGGGCGCGAAGTATGTCGCCGAGCTGACGATGCTTACCGCGATCGAGCCGCTGTCGGCTTGCGTGAGCGACATCATCGCGTCTTCGGCGTCTTTGATTTCGCCGAGTATCCGGCTTGCGTGATGCGAGAGCCGCTCGCCGGCTTCCGTCAGCGCGAGACGGCGGGCTACGCGTTCGAACAGCGGCAGACCGATGGCTTCTTCCAATTGGCGGATTTGCATCGATACTGCGGGCTGGGTCAGGTGCAGTTCCTCGGCTGCGCGTGCGAAGCTCGGACAGCGGCTTGCTATCACGAAGATTTGTAGCTGGCGCAGGGTTAGGGAACGGATGAAATTCACAAGGGGTTTTTGGGGGAGCTTGGGGTTCGCTTGGGCTTCTATGGAATCCTGATTTCGTATCGGACTATTAGCACTGCCCCTCCCCGGGGCGGGGGTCACTTTCTTTGCTGCTGCAAAGAAAGCAACTGTATTGAGAGTCAAGTGCTGGGTCACAAGTGATCGTGATGTGGGGGATTCCAGGGGGTGCGATCGCGCATCATGGCGTTGAGCTGAGTAAGGAGCTTG
>NZ_JALQDH010000054.1:0-13652 GCF_023631365.1 Caballeronia sp. INML2
GAGCTCGAGGCTCAGTCAACTGTTCGGGTTCAAAGCGGTAAGGAGAAGCGGCGCCACCAGCTTTCTTTCGGGCTGCGAGCCCATGTAACACAAACGGGCTACCGCTTCGAGTAAGTGGAAAGATAGTTTCCGAATACTTGGAGTCAATATACAAGTAACCAAAGAAAGCAGCTCCACACGCCCGCGGTCACACGCACTTTGGCCATGCTTGCCAGGTGACCGTGGGCTGCCTAAGTGTCGCCCTCAAAGGACTAACCGGGCTTGGCTCGCGCACGGTCTGTCGCCTCGCATCGCACAGCGGAGCGGTTCAGCACCAAATGGCTCCGGCCCGCTTCGCGGCCGTTGGGTCAATCGGGTCCGCCCGTAATGTCTTGCTAATGCTTCCATCTCACTGCGTGGGTGCTTCGCTGGTTTCCCTTGTGGACCCGGCGGCAGCGCGTAGCGCTGTGCCGAAGCTATTTGGTGCTGAACCAATTGGCTATGCGACGCGGGGCGACAGACCGTGCGCGAGCCAAGCCCGACTGGGCCTATGAGGGCGACACTTAGGCAGCCCACGATCGGCTGGCACGCGTGGCCAAACTGCGTGTGACCGCGGGCCTAACAAGCTGCTTTCTTTGGTTACTTTCTTTGCAGCAGCAAAGAAAGTGACTGCCGCCCCGCATAGGGGCAACGCTAATAAACCACAGACAAAACGGGATCGGGCGAAAAAAAACCGATTCACCGACTAGCCCGCGGCGCATTCGAAGCCTTAACCGGTGCACTCCCCGGCTGGTTCATATTTCTGAACATCCCCTGATAGGCAATCGTGTCCTTCTGCAAAGGATGTGCAAAATCGTTACCTTCCCCCGGCACTTCGGTGCGAATCATGAGCAACCGCCCGGGCACATCGTCGGCCATGACGAACGTATAGCGCTTGCCCGTGTACTTGCTAAAGCGCTCGGCATTGGGATCGTTCAAATAAGGCTGTATGACGATTTGCCGGGCCTTCTCATGCTTGCCGAGCCCAAGCGACTCACTCGACACTGGCGTGATCGCCGGCCCCGCCGCAAGCGCCATGCGCACGCGCTGCTGGAAATAGCGCCGCTGACCGCCCGTCAACTGCTCCATCTCCGCGATGTCGTGCTCGAGAAAATAGATGATCGCCGGATTGCACGGCAGCCCGCCCGGCACATTCACGTCGCCGGTCCGATCTGACACATGCGCGTCGTTCTTGTTGTTACCCGGACTCACGACGAGCACGCGCAGCGTATCTTTCACCCGGGATGGCGGCCCGGAATAATCCACCGCGTAGTCGAGCTCGGTCTGCGGCTCGACACCGTTCATGTGCGGCTGCATGAAGATCAACTGCTCGGCCGGCTTGATGTCGACGCCCGGCGCGGACGCGCCCGCAGCCGGCGCATCGGCTGCGGCCACACCGGCCGACATCGACAGCGCAGCGCACGCAACGGCCCACGCGCGAAGGGAACGCCCGTATGTTCGCTTCATTGCGCGCTTACCGGCTGCAACGGCAGCAATGGAACCTGATAGCTCGACAGAATCTGATCGATCTTCGGCTGTTTCGATGCGATCCAGTTATCGACCTTGTCACGCCACGCCTTTTCGCCGTATCGCACGCCCATCGAAATCTCATAATCGAAACGGACCGGCTGGCCCGGCGGGAACGGCACGAGGCGCACCTTGTTATCGGAGCGATTCACGAAGTAGCCCGCGATCGGCCCCCATACGAAAGCCGCATCCACGTTGCCCTGCGCCAGATCACGCTCGATCATCTCGCCCGGAAAGGCCTCAGGATCGCCGCTTTGCCCCTGATACGACACCGCCTGCCCGATCAGGTCATGACTGAGCAGCCAGTCCGTCGCGGGGCTCTTCACGAAGATGCCGAGCTTCATCTTCTTCAACTGCTCGGGCGGCAGATTCATCAGGTCCGACGGCGATTTGATGCTCGCGTATTCGGGCTTGTTCGGGAACACCATCGCGTAGGTGGAATGCAGATAGGGACGCGTGGTCGCAGTGAGCTCGTAGCCCTTCGGCACGCCGATGATCAGATCGCATTTGAAGCGCTCCGTCTGCGGCACCTTCTCACGCAATGTGTTGCGCACGAATCCCATGCGTTGCGGCCAGTACGTGTATTCGAGCTTGTAGCCGAAATCGCTGGCCATCTGGCTCGCGATCTTGTTCTCGTAACCCTCGCCCTTCTTGTTCGAGAGCGGCATGTTGTTGGGATCGGCGCACACGCGCAGCACGCCGTCCGCGCCATCGTTATTCGGCAAGTCGGGGGGTGGTCCGCCCGCGCCTTGCGCGAGCACCTGTTGCGCCGAGAACGTCGCGAATGCCGCGCACAGCGCGGCCAGGAATCGGAACGAAGCGGCGCGGCTTGCATTACGATCAGACATCGACACCTCCGGGTATGAGAGCAATCATCGGACGTTAGCCGTTCATCGGCCGTGCAACGTCCTTATTTTGCATCGATTGCCTGCAGGTCGCCCGGGTTGATCTTGCCATCGGAGCGTCCCTTCAGATAGGCGAAGAGGTTCTCCCAGTTCTTCTGCATCATCTGACTGGAACTGAAATCGGGCATGCCCTTGTCCACGCGCCCGCCGAATACCGTGCGATGGAACTCGTTCTTGTCCAGCGTCTTGAATGCATCGATCAGCGACGGGCCGACCATCCCTTCCTGCTTCGCCCCGTGACAACGTTCGCACGCCAGCGCGCGCCAGGTCTTCCAGCCTTGCAGCGTGTCGTTGTCGACCTTGTTGCCATCGACGACCTTGTACGCGACCGGCTTCATTTGCCCCGTGCCCGCAGGCGTCTGGGCAAACGAAGCGGACGACGCAACGAGCGTCATCGCCAGCAGCAAGAGTGATCGGCCTTTCATACGTCTGACTCCTTGAACATGTCTTGTATATAGGGGTACTTCGGCGCGGCGGCCGTTGCAGCCGCCGCGCATCGCCATCGACTGGCGCACATCAACTACGCGGATCAACCGCCGGGAATCGCGAACACGAAGAGCGTGCCGCCGAGCGCCGTGTACTTCGCGAGCTCCTTGTAGCCGCCGACCGCGCCCAGGCCTTCCGTCGACTTCTCGAGACCCGCCGCCATGCCGATGCCGGCCCAGCCGCCGATGCCCGAGTACACGCCGACATATTGCTTGCCCTGGTACTGGTACGTGAACACGTTGCCGATGACGCCCGACGGCGTCTTGAACTTCCACAGCTCCTTGCCGTCCTTGATGCGCACTGCCTTGATATAGCCTTCGAGCGTGCCGTAGAACACGATGCCGCCAGCGGTCGCGAGCGCGCCGGACCATACCGAGAACTTCTCCGGCTTGGACCACACGATCTTGCCCTTCGCCGCATCCCACGCGATGAAGTTACCCATTGCGCCGTTCTCGTTCGGGCCCGGGTACATCGAGAGCGTTGCGCCGACGAACGGCTGACCCGACACGTAATCGACCTGGAACGGCTCGTAGTCCATGCAGACGTGATTCGTCGGCACGAGGAACAAGCTGGAGTTCGGATCGAATGCGGCCGGCTGCTGGTCCTTCGAGCCGAGCGCCGCGGGGCAGATGTTCTTGACGTTGTGATCGGGACCGGCCTTCTGCGTCGAATAGCTCGCATTGCGGATCGGCAGACCGCTCTTCAGATCGACGCTGTCGGCCCAGTTCACCGCCGGGTCGTACTTCTGCGCGACGAGCAGTTCGCCCGATTCGCGATTCAGCGTGTAGCCGAAGCCGTTGCGGTCGAAGTGAACGATCGCCGGCACCTTCTTGCCGCCGATGTTCAGATCGGAGAGGATCATCTCGTTGACGCCGTCGTAGTCCCACTCGTCGTGAGGCGTCATCTGATAGACCCACTTCGCCTTGCCCGTGTTGAGATCGCGCGCGAAGATCGTCATCGACCACTTGTTGTCGCCCGGACGCTGCGTCGGGTTCCACGTGCCCGGATTGCCCGAGCCGTAGTACACAAGGTTGAGCTTCGGATCCCAGGCGTACCAGCCCCACGTCGTTCCGCCGCCGTACTTCCACTGATCGCCCTGCCAGCTCTTGAGCGACGAGTCCGCACCGACGGGCGCCATCTTGCCGTCGGCCCAGGTCATGGTCGACTGCGGGTCGATCAGCATTTCGTTGTCGGGGCCGACGCTGTATGCCTTCCAGACTTCCTTGCCGTCCTTGATGTTGTATGCGACGAGACGTCCGCGCACGCCGAACTCACCGCCCGAGATGCCGGTCAGCACCTTGTCGCCGAAAACGTGCGGCGCGTTGGTGTTTGTTTCGCCCTTCTTCGGATCGCCGTTCTGCGCGGTCCAGACCACGTCGCCGGTTTTGGCGTCGAGCGCGACGAGCTTCGTATCGGCTTGCTGGAGGAAGATCTTGCCGTCGCCATATGCAAGGCCACGGTTGACCGTATCGCAGCACATCACCGAGATGACCTGATTGTCCTGCTTCGGCTGGTATTGCCAGATGAAGGTCTGATCCTTCAGGTTGATGGCGATAACCTTGTTGGGAAACGGCGAGTGGATGTACATCGTGTCGCCGATGACGAGCGGCGAGCCTTCATGGCCGCGCAGCACACCAGTCGACATGGTCCAGGCAACCTGTAGCTTGCCGACGTTGTTTTCGTTGATTTGCTTGAGCGTGCTATAGCGGTGATTCGAATAATCGCCCGCTTGCGCCGCCCAGTTCGAGGGATTCTTGATCAGGCTGTCGAGCTGCGAGTCGGCCTGGGCCACATATGAATTCAGGCCAGCCGTCGCGACCACCGCCAGTCCAAGAACCAGGGTGCGTAAGTTCATGTCTCCTCCAGAATGGTGATGCCTCCGACCCAGGGATGACCACGCTACCAGGTTGCATCGTGCGCGCCTTCAAATGCAGGTAACGAGCTGCGCTTGGTCCGGTACATAGCCGGACGCTTGCGTAGAGAGGCCAATTGCATATTCCATGCCGGTTTAAGTTGCACAGCTTCAAATCGGGAATTGGGCGGGGAAAGGTGTCGCAAGCGGACGGGTGCTTGTCGGGTGGCGACACATACTGTGTCAAATACGCGAAAAATTGAACGGCGGCGGCGGATCGTGTGACATGACGCGATGCAGCATGTTTTGTTTGGCGCATACTTGGGTGGTTCGCTGCTCTCTTATGGAGGCTTTGCCATGGCTCAAGCCGAAAAGGTCTATTCCGACGAGGAAATCAAGCAACGTCTGACTGGCGCGCTCAAGCACTGGTACGTGGAGGATGGCTGGCTCAGGCGCAAGTTCAAGACCGAAAGCTGGAAAGGCACGCTCATGGTCGTCAATACCGTGGGGCATCTCGCGGAAGCGGCGTGGCATCATCCGGACCTCACCGTTTCTTATGCGTTCGTTATCGTCAAGCTCAAGACGCATTCCGCTAAAGGGATCACTGATAAGGACTTTGCTCTGGCCTCCAAGATCGAAGAAGTTATTCAGTGGCAGCCGGGGAAGGAAGATGGGCCTTTGGATGGGACACCTTCCGATGATCAGCGGTTTCGCTATATCAAGTATGACGAGGCTTCGTAGGGCTTTTTTGCTTTCGGCGGGACCCGTTTTGGTGTTGGTCTATTAGCACTGCCCCTTTGCGGGGCGGCAGTCGCTTTCTTTGCTGCTGCGAAGAACGGCTTTCGCCGGATCCCGATTTCTTTTTGGTTTATTAGCACTGCCCCTGTGCGGGGCGGCAGTCACTTTCTTTGCTGCTGCAAAGAAAGTAACCAAAGAAAGCAGCTCCACACGCCCGCGGTCACACGCAGTTTGGCCACGCTTGCCAGCCCATCGTGGGCTGCCTAAGTGTCGCCCTCATAGGCCACACCGGGCTTGGATCGCGCACGGTCTGTCACCGCGCGTCGCACAGCGGAGCGGTTCAGCACCAAATAGCTCCAGCCCGCTTCGCGGCCGTTGGGTCAATCGGGTCCGCGTGCGCTTCTTTGCTGACGCTTCCACCTCAATGCACTGCCCCTGTACACCGTTGGTTTCCCTTGCAAACCCAGCGGCAGCGCGTAGCGCTGTGCCGGCGCTATTTGGTGCTGAACCAGCGTCTTTTGAGTACTAGCTTGTCAGACCGTGCGCGATCCAAGCCCGGTCAAACCTTTGAGGGCGACACTTAGGCAGCCCACGATCACATGGCAAGCATGGCCAAACTGCGTGTGACCGCGGGCCTAACAAGCTGCTTTCTTTGGTTACTTTCTTTGCAGCAGCAAAGAAAGTGACTGCCGCCCCGCACAGGGGCAGTGCTAATAGACCAACACCAATACGGGATCCAGCGAAAAAAAAACCCAAACCCTCCTGGTACAGGATTTGCCTATCCAAAAGGCCGTAAAAAAAACCCGCGCTTAAGAGGAAGCCCACCCCGATGCCGACCACCTCCCGACGCATATCGCCCGCGGCGATCACAGTGGAATCCCCATCGCGCCTGCATCTCGGCTTCATCGATCCGAACGGCTCGCTGGGCCGCGCCTTCGGCAGCGCGGGCCTCGCCATCGACGCCCACGGAACGCGACTCACCGCGCGGCAAGCGCCAGCATCGAGACAAACCCCGATCATCGAAGGCACGATCAACGACGGCCAGCGCGAACGCATCGAACAGCATCTCGCGCAACTCGAAGCGGCAATGGGCCACGGCCCGACAGTCGATATCGAAGTACACGAAACACCGCGCGCCCACACGGGCCTCGGCTCCGGCACACAACTGGCACTTGCGCTAGGAACCGCATTCGCCCGCGTGCGCGGCCATGCCACCACCACCGCCGATATCGCCCGCATACTCGGGCGCGGCGCGCGCTCCGGCATCGGCATACATGGATTCGATCACGGCGGCCTGATCGTCGATGGCGGGCGCGACGTACGCAACGCGTCCGCCACATCACTGCCGCCGCTCATCGCGCGCCAGCCGTTCCCGGAAGCATGGCGCGTGCTGCTCATCGACGACACCTCGCGCGAAGGCCTCCACGGCGACGAAGAAAAGCGCGGCCTCGCGTCGCTCGCGCCCTTCCCCGCGACGCTCGCCGCGCATCTCTCCCATCTCGTGCTGATGCGCATCCTGCCCGCCGTCGCGGAAAGCGATTTCGACACCTACGCCGACGCCCTCTGCGACCTGCAGCAGACCATCGGCGAATACTTCGCGCCCGTGCAAGGCGGCGTGTTCGCAAGCCCCGCCGTGGCGCGGGCGCTCGAAGCCGTCGCCGCCGAGGTGAAAGCGGGCATCGGCCAGACGTCGTGGGGCCCGGTCGGCTTCGCGTTCGTCGCGAGCGCACAGGACGCCGGGCGCGCGCTCGCGGCCGCGCAACGCGTCTCGCAAGGCGTGCCGCTCACGTTCACGGTCGCCGCGGGACGCAATCGCGGCGCGACGTGGCGCGCGGCCGATCATCGTCATCACGGCGCGAACGCGGCCTGAGCACGCAGCGCGCATCGACAGATTCAATCGACACCAACGCCCAACGAGTCCATCGCCATGCCCGAAGCCACCGAACGACCCTACGTCCTGCACATGTTCACCAGCACGCCGCAAATGAGCCCGTTCGACGTGAACATGGCCGCCGACGCTGGCTATCAGATCCTCGTGCCCTACTGCAATGTCGACGAGGACAGCGTCGTGCAGCTCACGCAGGACGCGATCTTCTCGCGCGGGCCGAAGGGCGTGTCGCGCACCGGCATCTTCATCGGCGGGCGGGACGTGATGCTCGCCGCCGACATGCTCGAAAAAGCCCGCAACGCGATGGTCCCGCCCTTCGAGGTCTCCGTCTTCGCCGATCCGAGCGGCGCGTACACGACGGCCGCGGCGCTCGTCGCGCTCGCGGAAAAGCATCTGCGAGCCGCGCATTCGGTCGATCTCGGCGGCAAGCGCGTGCTCATACTCGGCGGCACGGGCGCAGTCGGGCGCGTGGCGGCGGCGATGGCCGCATCGCTCGGCGCGGACGTCGCCGTCGCGAGCCATTCGAGCCATTCGCGCGCGACGCAGGTGAGCGACGAGATCAATCGCCGCTTCGATATCGCGACGTCGGGCATCGCGACCGGCTCGCCGGATCAACTGCATCGCGAGCTCGCCCGCGCGGAAGTGGTGTTCGCCACCGCCGTGGCCGGCGTGCAGGTGATGACCTCCGCCGATCTCGCCCACGCGAAGAACCTGCTGATCGCCGCCGATGTCAACGCCGTGCCGCCCGAAGGCATCGCCGGCGTCAACGTGATGGACGACGGCAAGCCGCTCGCGGGCGCCGCGCGCGCGGACGCCGTAGGCATCGGCGCGCTCGCGATCGGCAACGTGAAGTATCAGGCCGAACACCGTCTCTTCCTGCGCATGCGCACCGGCGGCAAACCCGTTTATCTCGGCTTTCCCGAAGCGTTCGACGAAGCCCGCGCGATCGTTGCCGGACAAAGCTCATGACTTCAGCCGATGAATCCCGCGCGCCGCGCGTCGCCGTCGCGGGATTGTCGGCGCGGCTTGTCGCGCAATCGGCGGCGCGCGCGGGGCTGAATGTCGTCGCGCTCGATATTTTCGGCGACCGCGACACGCGCGCGCACGCGGGCATGTGGTTCGATATCGGCGGCAACGGACTCTCGATCGATCGCGCGCGTCTCTACGATGCGCTCGAACGCGCGGCGCGCCTGCCGCGCATGCTCGGTCTCATCGTGACGAGCGGCCTCGAACCGCTCGCGGGAGAACTCGCGCGCGCGCCACGCGTGCCGCGCTTCATCGGCAACGGGGCGCAGGCGGCCGCGGTACGCGATCCGCGGCGCTTTTTCGCGTTGCTCGACGAGGCGCAGGTCGCGCACCCGGATGTGCGCTACACGCCTCCCGCCGATCGCAGCGGCTGGCTCGTCAAGCGCTCCGACGGTTGCGGCGGCACGCATATCGAATGGGCCGAGGACGTCGAGCGCGCACCCGCCGGCGCGTATTTTCAGCGGCTCGCGAAAGGCCGCTCGATGTCCGCGCTTTTCGTCGCCGCCCATCGCGAGGCCGCGGTGATCGGCTTCGCGGAGCAACTGACAGTCGCTGCGGGACGCCTGCCCTTCGTGCACGCGGGCTCGCTCGGGCCGGTGCAGTTGCCGTGGCACATCGCGGCGCGCATCGTCGAGGCCATCGACAGGATCGTCTGGCAAACGGACCTCACTGGCCTGAACAGCATCGACTTCCTGCTCGACGGCGACACGTTCAGCGTGCTCGAAATCAACACGCGCCCGTCCTCGACGATGGCGCTCTACGAAGCCGCCTGGCCCGACGCGTGGCCGCGCGGCTTGATCGGCGCGCATCTGGATGCGTGTCTGCACGGCGACTTGCCGCACACGTCCGACACGGCCGCGCGCACGCCATCGCTTCATGCGGGGCAGCGCGTCGTGTTCGCGCGCGAAGGCTTCACCGCATCGCGCGCATTCAGCGACGCATGCTTCGACGATCCCGCGTGCCACGACGTGCCGCTCGCCGGCGCGCGAATCGAAGCGGGCCAGCCGGTCTGCACGATGACCGTGTCCGCGCCCGCGTTTTGCGACCTGCGCGACGCGCTGGATCGCGAGCACGCGCGCATTCTGCAACGCATCGAAACCCTCTGTACATCATGACTTCGACTTTTCAGGCTGACGGCGCGGTGAGCGTCAACGCATCGAGTGCGCGGCTCGTCGCGCGTCTCATCGACGATGCCGCGCGCCTTCGCGTCGATGTGACTCGCACGGACGGCGGCACCGTCATCGTCGATGCGGGCGTGAATGCCAAAGGCAGCGCCGAGGCCGGCATATTGATCGCGCGCATCTGCATGGGTGGTCTCGGGCGCGTCGCGCGTCGCGTCGCCTACGATAGCGCGCCGCTCTGGCCTGACTTCATCGAGGTGCATACGAGCAATCCGGTGCTTGCATGCCTCGCGAGCCAGTACGCGGGCTGGAGTCTGTCGGCGACCAAGGAGCAGACGGGCGGCAAGAAATTTTTCTCGCTCGGCTCGGGCCCGGCGCGCGCACTCGCGTGCAAGGAGCCGCTCTTCGACGAGCTCGGCTATCGCGACCGGCACGATCGCGGCGCGCTCGTGATGGAAGTGGATCGTCTGCCGCCGCAGGTCGTCATCGACAAGGTGCTCAACGATTGCGGCCTCGCGCCGGAGCATCTCGTGATCGCCGTGACGCCGACACAATCTGTCGCGGGCACGGTGCAGGTCGTCGCGCGCGTCGTGGAAGTCGCGCTGCACAAGACGCACGTGCTGGGCGTCGATCTGGGGGAAGTCGTCGAAGGCAGCGGCAGCGCGCCGCTTCCGCCGCCCGCGCCCGACGGCATCGCCGCGATGGGCCGCACCAACGACGCGATTCTCTACGGCGGCCGCGTGCATCTGACCGTGAAAAGCGACGCGGCCGCGAAGCGCCTCGCCGCCGAACTGCCGTCGTCGAATGCGCGCGACTATGGCCGTCCGTTCGCCGACATCTTCACGTCGTTCAACTACGACTTCTATCAGATCGACCCGGCGCTCTTCGCGCCCGCGCAAGTGTGGGTGTCGAGCCTGGAAAGCGGCGCGACCTATCACGGCGGCAGGGTCGACAAGCCGCTGCTCGACGCGCAATGGCTCGGAGACGCGTCATGACCTTGCCTGCATTGCGTGTGGCGATCATGACCGATGAAACCGGCTGGCACACCGGCCGCCTGAAAAAAGCCTTCCGCGCGCGCGATGTGGAAGCGCGCTGCGTCGATCTCGCGGACTGCCGCATCGACACGACATGGAAGCCGCACGGCCTCGCGATTCCCGGGTTCGGTCACACGCTGCCCGACGCGGTGCTGGTGCGCGGCATCGCGGGCGGCACCTTCGAGCAGGTGACGTTGCGCCTCGGCATCCTGCACGCGCTCTGCGAGTGCGGCGTGCCCGTCTATAACGATGCTCGCGCGATCGAGCGCAGCGTCGACAAGTCGATGACGAGCTTTCTGCTCAATCGCTACGGCGTGCCGACGCCCGCGACGTGGGCCGGCGAATCCCCGGCGCATGCGCAGCGCGTGCTGATGCGCGAGGCGGCCGCCGGGCGGCAGGTGGTGATGAAGCCGCTTTTCGGGTCGCAGGGCAAAGGCCTGAAGAAACCCGGCTTGAGATTGCCGTCGCTCAAATCGTTCAGTCAGGTGGCCTATCTGCAGCGTTATGTCGATGCGGGCGCGCCCGGCTTCGACTGGCGCGTGCTCGTGATCGGCGGGCGGGCCGTCGCTGCGATGAAGCGCGTTGGCGGCGAGGACTGGATTCACAACTATGCGCGCGGCGCGCGCTGCGAGCCGGCGGAACTGTCGCCCGCGCTCACGGACGTCGCCGTGCGCGCGACCGCGGCGCTCGGGCTCGACTATGCAGGCGTCGATCTGATTCCGTCCGAGGACGAGCGTCCGGTCGTGCTCGAAGTGAATGGCGTCGCGGCATGGCGCGGCCTGCAATCGGTGACGCCGGTCGATATCGCGGCGCTGCTCGTCGACGACCTGCTCGATCGCAAGCTGCCCGCATCGAAGGGCGCGCTCGCGCTCGCCAGCGGCGATGAACGCTTCTGACGCACCGCTCGCCGTGCGCGCGCGCACCGCGTTCCTGCGCGCGTGCCTGCTCGACGTGGAGACGAGAAAACCGGGAAATGTGAGCGTCGCGAGCGCGGGGCACGGCATGACGTCGGCGCAATTCATCGCGAGCGCGGGCACGGCGGCGGCGGGGCTTTTCACGCCGCACGCACGCGTGGGCGCGCGCATTCTCGACGCCGTGCGCCGCACGTTCGATGCGGTCGGCTGCAATACGAATCTCGGCATCGTGCTGCTTGCCGCGCCCTTGTGCGCCGCGCTCGATGCTTTCGATGCGAACGCATCGATCGACGCGGCGCGCTGGCATGGGGCGACGCAACGCGTGCTCGCGGACCTTGATGTGGACGATGCGCGCCTCGCCTACCGCGCGATTGCGCTCGCCAATCCGGGCGGCCTCGGCGACGCGCCCGAGCAGCCCGTGCACGCGCCGCCGACCGTGACTCTGCGCGCGGCGATGACGCTCGCGGCGGATCGCGACAGCATCGCGCGTCAGTATGAGAACGGTTTCGCCGAAGTCTTCGGCGCGGGCCTCGACGCAGCGGGCGAAGTCGCGGCATCGACGGCGCATCGCGCGATGCTCGACGCATTCCTTACATTTCTCTCGGGCTGGCCCGATTCGCACATAGTGCGCAAGCAGGGCGCGGCGGTGGCGCAAAGTGTCACGCGCGACGCGGTGCGGCATCGCGCGCAATGGCGCATGTCGGGCAGTCCCGTCGAGTCGCGGGCGCTCGATGACTGGGACGCCGAACTGAAGGCGCGCGGCATCAACCCGGGCACGAGCGCGGACCTCGCGGTGGCGACGCTCTTCGTCGCGCTGGTGGCGTCGTCGAAGAATGCATGAAGTCTGCCCGCGCGGATCAAAAATTGGCACGGAACATGTTAGGAAGTTCGCGGTTGAGCGGTCGCATCGGAAATCGGGCGAACCGCGAGCCTTGCGCGGCTTTGGGTCTGACCGTCGCGAGTCGAGAGCAAGTCGCTAGTCCCTGGAACCACACATCACTGGAGGAACAGCATGGCCAAGATCAACCGCGTCATGGTGGGAGAGTCGCTCGTCGGCGATGGCAATGAAGTCGCGCACATCGACTTGATCATCGGACCGAGAGGTTCGGCTGCCGAGACCGCGTTCTGCCACGCGCTCACGAACAACAAGGATGGCTTCACATCGCTGCTCGCGGTGGTCGCGCCGAATCTGCTGACCAAGCCAAACACGATTCTCTTCAACAAGGTGACGATCAAGGGCGCGAAGCAGGCGGTGCAGATGTTCGGCCCGGCGCAGCGTGCGGTGGCGATGGCCGTTGCGGACAGCGTGGAAGGCGGCGTCATTCCCGCCGATGAAGCCGACGACCTGTTCATCTGCGTTGGCGTGTTCATCCACTGGGAGGCGGATAACGACCAGAAGATCCACGACTTCAACTATCAGGCGACGAAGGAGGCCATTGCGCGCGCGGTGGCGGGCGAGCCTTCCGCGCAGGAGGTAGTATCGAAGAAGGGAACGATGTCGCATCCGTTCTCGCCGAGCTGATGTGCATGGCCGGTGCGTTTTATGTTGTTTGCGTGCCGGCCGCTTCGAATCGACGACATTACGAGGCTTATCGCATGACCCCACGTTGCTGCGCGTTGACGGTGCTCACCTGCCTCTCGCTGATTTCGCCGCTTTCGCTTGCAGCGACGGGTGCTGGGGGCGGTGGCGCGCCCGCCAGGACTCACGACTATCCCACCGAAGGACGCGTGGAATATGTGCTCGGATGCATGGACGACAATGGGCACGATTTCGCCAACGTGTACAAGTGCTCTTGTGCGATCGACAAGATCGCTGATGTGCTTACTTATGATGACTACGTCGAGCAGTCTACGTTTTCTAAATACGCCACGCTGGGTGGGGAAGGTGGGGCGGAGTTTCGGGTCGATCGCGCGAAGGCTCAGACGAGGAAGTTTCGTGACTTGCAGAGGGATGCTTATAAGGCTTGTGGGATTGCGCCGCGGAAGTAGGGGCGGGGGGGTTTTGGTGGTTTGCTTGGGTTTTTGCCGGATCCCGTATTGTTCGTGGTTTATTAGCGCTGCCCCTATGCGGGGCGGCAGTCACTTTCTTTGCTGCTGCAAAGAAAGTAACCAAAGAAAGCAGCTCCACACGCCCGCGGTCACA